>CAZECX010000005.1:0-59401 GCA_964510965.1 uncultured Nitrospina sp.
CCCCCGACACTACGGATATGAGCCGTATGCTCTAACCACCTGAGCTACACCGCCAAGCTTTTTGTAACTTCTTGTAAATAAGAATTTTAGGAAGTTTACCCACTCACCCTAAAACTGTCAATGGCAATCTTAGAAACCCAACGGTCAAACCAACCCACTAGATAAAATTCTATAGGCAGGAAAAGATAAACTTTTATGACTTATTCAATATAATTTGCAAATATTCCCTCAAGGCGTAGCCTTGGCCTTCCACCTTTTGACATCTCGCATAAATTTATTTCGATCCATTTCCGCACCCGCAGGAAAAAGTTCGGTCAAAGGTTGCGGAAATTTCCCCTCCTCTTCCCATGTTTCGAATTCACCCAAACGAATTCGATAAATATCTTTGAAAGTTCGATACTGCCCATTGATACCCACATAATCCCAACTGGTATCATTGTGTATGAGACGATAAAGTTCTGAGCAGGCAATTCCTTCATACAAGTTTATCTTCCCAACCCGACCTTGGATGATATTAGCGTCTTCACCGGCAAAATCCAGACACCATATCCGTGACCCATCCAGACCAAAAACTTCAAGTTGGTATACCACTTGCCATTCTACCCAAGACTGCACGGCTTTTTTCTGCACTACTTTTTCTACAAACTGATTTTCGATGAAATCTACAACTTCATTCCATTGTTTATCGTTCTCGACCTTGCCTTCAGTTTGAGTGCGTATCGGAGGAACCTCAAAAACAGGTTTGAACTCGACTTTATGTCCATCGTCTTCTTTTATTTTGACGAAATCTGAATCTCCTCTGGTGATTTGCACACCTTCTTTAGTTATCGTTGCAACATCTCCGGGATTAAACACACTGCTGTTAATTTCCGGGCAGAAATCTTTCAGGTCGCGCAAAAATTGTTCCTGCGTAGTGGGAAAAGAATATTGATTCAAAAATTCAAATTCATCGCGATAGCGAAAACCGGCCGAACCGGGAACTACGAATTTAGGCCTGCAAGCTCCAGCAACTTTCAAAAAGGAACTGTACTCCTCCATAGGTAATTCAACCGTATTATGAAATGAAAAATTACCTTCTAACAACGGTAGATAACGCATATGCGCCATATCCGGTTGACCGTATAGTCGGTGAATATATTTAATGATGTCGGGAGAAACGATGGTGTCAACCTGATTCCATATGGTTACGGAACCATCATGAACTAATAAACCATGTTCTGGAAAATAATCCTGCTGATTCAATGAAGGTGTGGGAGTCAAGGTGAGGTCTTTAAATTCGATAACCTTAAAATCCTCAACAACCGTCACATTTTCAAACTCCAGTTCCCTTAATACTTCCAACAGAATCTCGTCGCGAGGGGCAAGAACCATAGCATCCGGAGCCAAAACAGAATCGCTACTTGCAATATGCGCCAGGGTGCGGATATCAAAGTGGTCCTGATGTCGATGCGAAATGTTCAGAACATCAATGGGAGGCAGCTTTTCCAAATTCAAATCAATACTGGGACAGGGCACATTGCATTCTTCCCATAAATAGTCAAAAAAGACAGGATCGGTCAGTAAAGTGGTGTTGCCCGATTGAATCAGTAAGCTGGCATGAGATATAAGGGTCGTTTTCATAGTCAAAATAAGGATTATAAACCGCTAAGAGTAACCGAAGGTTGTCTTAAACTCAACCTGTTAAATAGGATGAGATTTTGTGAACCGGATTTATTCCCACAGCATCAAAATAAGGGTATAAATGCATAAGACTTGACAATTTAGCCGCTCATAAACAAAATACTCGAATATTTCCTAAAGATATGGATAAGATATGAATGAAATGGATGAAACTGTTAGTTTTGTAGAAGGCCAGCCCTGCCCCCTACCCATTGCCGGCCATGGCGGCGGCCTCTCGTTTTCACCGAATGGCGATATGCTGCTGCTTGCAGCCATTCCCAGTCCTTCTGAAGCGCAAATCAAAGCCTGGTGTGGAAAATGGCAAGCCAAGCTAATTGCAGAGTCGGAGTTCCCATCCATCCCTATTTTTGCAATTGGAAACGAAGACTGGTTGCTGGAAACACCCTGCAATCCGATTCAGCAGGAAATGGAATCGCCCGGGTTTTGTGAAGCTCTCTATAATAAAGAAGATTATAATATGGTTGCCATCCTCACCGATTTGGAAACCAATATCATAAAAAAAATCACACATGTTGAACTCGACGAAATGTTCATCGAACGCATGGTGCTTTCGTGGAATCCATATAAAACTAAAGGGGATGAGTACACCAAGACCTACAGTGACGAAAACTTCGTAACAAAGATCAACGAAATCTTCAAAATGAAAAGCTCGCAGGAGCTCTGGCGCACCTCCTGGTAGCGGCGAACCGCCGTGGGTTCTATTCTTCTCAGCACCTCAACACCGAATAACATTAAAGGCCGGAATTTAAATTATTGCCCCTAGCCAACCAGAAAACCACCCATCGGCCCTACGCCTAATAGGCTACTGGGATTCGTATTCGGTTTCACCAAGGTCTTCTTCTTCTTCTATTTCTTCGATGTCTTCAACATCTTCGAATTCTTCTTCTTCCTCTTCCTCTTCTTCTATTTCTTCTTCACGGTCAAACTCGGGATACTCTAAATTCATCAAATGCTCCGCTTCGCCTAATAAATCGAATCCTTCTTCTGTATAGTTATTCTCTTCAATATAAAGGCGCAATAGGTTAGCAAGGTTTTCTGATTCACAAATTGCCTCAATCCCTTCATCCGTTATGCCATTGTTCTCAACCATCAGCACTTGCAATTTGTTGAGGTTCTCTGAGTTAACAATATGGATGAAACCTGCATCTCCTATCACATTTCTATCCAATGATAGTAAGGTTAAATTTTGTAAATACTCGGATGCAGCAAGAAGGGCAACTCCCTTTTCTGTGATCTTATTGAGCTCCAAATAAAGATGAGTAAGATCTTTTAAATCTTCACATCCTGCGATGCATTTGCATTCAACATCCCCCAGCCTGAGATTACTGAGGTCGAGTTTAGTACCCTCTTCCTTGAGCCGGGCACGGATGAGGTTAAAAATTTTCATTTCCGCAAGCGCATCAAATCCCTCCGCAGTTAATGCATTGCCCGTCAGGTCGATCATCTGTAGTTTTGGGAAGTTTTTACTTTTTGAAAGAGCTTTGGCACCCTCATCGGTGACTTTATTATTCCTGAGATCGAGATTTTCCAGGCTTCCAAGAGATTTTGCAGTAGCCAGGAACTCCAATCCTTCATCACCAATATGATTTTCCGATAATACCAGCGTCGTTAAACCCTCAAGATTCGTCGAATCGGCAATAGATTTAGCTCCCTGGGGACCAATATCATTCCAAGACAATCTCAAAGACTTAAGGTTGCGGAGTTTGCTTGATTCAGCAATAAACTTTATACCCTCATCGCCAATTTTATTTTTGTATAATTTTAGAAACTCAAGGTTGCCCAATGATTCTGATGCCCCAAAAGCTTTTGCGGTAATAGAAGTTAATTTTTTACCACTTATTGTCAATCGTTTAAGTTGTTTGATCGAGCGTGCTTTGGCTAAAGACTCGGCTGCCGCATCACTAAAATTTGCGAAACTAAAATCGAGAGTTTCATAGTCACGGCTTAGCTTGAATCCGTTTCGAATCATTCCCTCAATGTTGTAAAACTTTTTCACTATATTCTCCAATTGCTCCAGTATTAATTTCTACCAAAATCACAATGAGTCGAGAAACACCTTTAAAGCTGAAAAATATGAATGCTCAGGTGCCATCATCATATCGTTATGACCTACTCCTTCAAGAATTTCCAGTCTTTTTACCTTAGCCCCTGCCTTGTCGTAATTCAATTTAGCTTCTTTGGGTGAGATCAGAAAATCGTCCTCTCCATGCATTATAAGGGTTGGGCATTTAACCGCAGAAATTTTCTGACTATTATTGAAAACTGCATTTTCTTCTGGGCTGGTTTTATCAATTTTTAATCCCCGCCTTTCCACCAAAGGGATAGGGTCTGCATAGCCACTCTCTAGAATGCAACCCTGAATATCGGAACGTTTGCTGCATAATTCTATTGTTGGGGCACTTCCCAAGGACCGTCCCATGACACAAACCTTGTTTTTCAAAACCTTCTTATCCTTCAAATAATCCAGAATTATATGCGAATCTTCCAATGCAGCGCGTAAAGTTGGTGTCCCAGTACTTTTTCCATAGCCTCGAAAATCAGCAATGATTAGCTCAATACCCAAGCTTGAGAAATGCTCTGCAAGATTATCGTAATCTGAGACAATCTCTCCATTCCCATGGAAAAATAATAAGCTTAGCTTGGCGTTCGGATTCGGATGTCGACGAGCATGAATCCGAATATCTTCTGATGCATCTATATAATAATCATCAGCGTTAGCCGGTCCGGGATAAGGATCCTCCCGCGGAAAAAAAAGATTTGCGTTAAATGCTTGGGAATCGAAAATTGAACTCATAAAAACTTTCAACTAAAGGTATTTAATTCAAATAATGAAAGAACTATTTTGATTTTTTAAATGCAAATAAAATCATTGAAAAATATTGAACTTTAAGTGGTTTCGTGTAAAAATGCGCCGTTCAAAAACATAACAAAATCTAAATTTGGTCAATGGATTTTTGCTGTTGGCCCTTTTATCTATAACTCTATAAAAAAATAAGGTGAAGTCAATGTTAATGGAACTTGGTCCTATAGAAAAATTATATCAATCATACGCAAAAATCCTGGATGGGGCTCGAAAAAATTTGGGTCGCGATCTTACTGTAGTAGAAAAAAACATATTTGCCCATCTTCCTGCTGATACCGATTATTCCAAATTGGAACGGGGAGTTTCCGATATTTTTCTAACACCTGACCGGGTAGCTATGCAGGACGCCACCGCGCAAATGGCCATTCTCCAATTTATGTCTGCGAAAATGCCTAAGGTTGCTGTTCCGACAACAGTACATTGCGATCACTTGATCCAAGCCTATACAGGCGCCATGGCAGATCTTAAAGCTGCAGAAGAAACAAACAAAGAAGTTTACGATTTTCTTCGATCAGCTGCAATGAAATATGGCATGGGATTTTGGAAGCCCGGCTCCGGAATCATCCACCAGGTTGTCTATGAAAATTACGCAGTTCCTGGAACCATGATGATTGGTACTGACTCACACACACCGAATGCAGGCGGAATGGGTGGAGCCGATGCTGTCGATGTTATGACCGGTCAGCCGTTTATGACCAAAATGCCAAAGCTGGTAGGCATCCATCTCAAAGGAGAATTGAATGGATGGACGGCTTCCAAAGATATTATCCTCAGAGTGGCTACCATGTTGACGGTAAAAGGCGGCACCGGGAAAATACTCGAATATTTTGGCGAAGGGGCCCGTAGCCTAAGCGGCACTGGTAAAGGAACGGTTACCAATATGGGTGCCGAAATTGGTGCAACCACCTCTACCTTCGGCTATGACGAAAATATGGATCCATACTTGAGAGCAACAGATCGAGGACCAATTGCTGATCTCTGTAAACAATACGCAGAACACCTGCAATCTGATCCATCGGTTCAAAACGATCCTGAAAAATATTACGATGAATATTATGAAATCGATCTGTCTACCCTGGAGCCTCATATTGTTGGGCCGCACACACCTGACCTAGGTCGCCCTGTCTCTGCAATGAGCTCGGAAGTAGATGAAAAAGGATATGCAGAACCTATTTCTGCGGCTTTGATCGGCTCATGCACCAATTCCAGTTATGAAGACATGACCCGCTCTATCAGCCTTGTCCGTCAGGCTAAAGATGCTGGAGTCCCAATCAAATCAAATCTAATGGTTACGCCGGGTTCAGAAACCATTTATCAGACCATCATTCGTGATGGGATTTTGAAGGAGTTTGAAGATGCCGGAGCAACTGTTTTAGCAAATGCTTGCGGGCCTTGTATTGGCCAATGGAAACGGGATGATATGAAGAAAGGTGATAAAAACAGTATCCTTACTTCTTACAACCGTAACTTCGCCAAGAGAAATGATGGCAACCCTGAAACACTGGGATTTATCAGTAGTCCTGAGTTGGTAGTTGCGATGGCTTACGGAGGGTCCATGAAATTCAATCCCATGACAGATTCATTAAAAGATAAAGATGGGAATGACTTTAAGTTTCAACCTCCTGCAGGTGAAGTATTGCCTTCCAATGGTTATACACCTCAAGATGCTGGATTCGAATCCCCCACAAATTCAGGTGAAGTTGTTATCAGTCCAACAAGTGAACGTCTGGCGTTTCTTGAGCCATTCCCAAAAATGGATCCGGTAAAAGACTATCAGAACCTGCCCGTTCTATTTAAGGCAAAAGGGAAATGTACCACCGATCATATCTCTCAGGCGGGACCTTGGTTGAAATTCAGAGGTCACCTGGATAACATCAGTAACAATATGTTTCTCGGTGCGACCAACGCATATCATTCTGAAACCGGTCAGGGTAATAACCCCGTAACCGGAGAAGAAAATCAGGAGCTAAACAAAATCGCTCGTAATCTGAAAGACTCTGGCATGGGCTGGGTTGCTTTTGGTGAAGAAAATATTGGTGAAGGTTCAAGCCGTGAACATGCAGCTATGGAGCCCAGGCATATGGGTTGTTTGGCCTTTGTCGCCAACTCATACGCTCGTATTTTTGAAGCCAACTTGAAAAAGCAAGGGGTATTGCCCTTTACTTTTGCAGACAAAGCGGATTACGATAAAGTCCAGGCAAAAGATAAAATCAGCTTTGCTGATCTTGATAGCATTGCACCTGGAAAAGCCGTAACCATGACCCTAACCCATGAAGACGGATCGAGCGACAGCGTTCAAGTCAACCACACGCTCAATGATGATCAGATTAAATGGTTTAATGCAGGTTCTGCCTTAAACTTTGTCGGATCACAAAAATAATAACTAAACAGATATAGAAAAGCCCGGACGGTTATACCGTCCGGGCTTTTTTATTTGGCAATTAACCAGTTTTAGGCACAGATTAGAACCCAGATTATATCCGGATTATTTTGAAATATCGACACTTTGATTTATTTGTGGAAAATCTATATAGAAAAAACTACCTTCCTCTTCTGTACTTTCAAAGTCTAGCGTTCCACCCATCGACTGAATGTATTTCTTTGAAATCGCCAAACCAATTCCAGCACCTTCAATATTTTTATCATTTGCATTCAAGCGCTCAAAGGGTGCAAAAATTTTATCCCTATCTTTTTCGACTATTCCAAAACCTGTATCCTGGACACCGAGGCGCAAATTCCCGTTCTCTTGGGGTTTAAAAGAAACAGTCACAGAACCATTAGGCTTATTGTATTTGATTGCATTTGAGATTAAGTTAAATACCACCTGTTTGATGCGCAACGGATCGACCTTTACAAAAAAGTTATTCTTTTGCAGAGAAATATATTCCAGGGCTATTCCTTTTTCATCCGCCAGGGGTTTGGAAATAGAAATTACGCTTTCTACCAAGGGGACCATATCGAAGATTTCCACATTGAGATCATTTTCCACTGATTCAATTTTCGATAGGTCAAGGACTCGATTTATTAGATCCAGGAGATGGTTTCCTGCTTCAGTTACACTCTTCATATTCTCCTTCTGGTATTCTGCCAGAGGATTTTTTTTGTCCATTAAAAGCAACTGAGTGAAACCCAAAATGGCATGCATTGGAGTGCGTAATTCATGACTCATTTTGGAAATGAAGGAACTTTTTGCGCGATTAGCAGATTCGGCAAATTCTTTTGCTGCTCTAAGGCTGCTATTTGCTTCTTCTAAACTTAAAGTTCGCTCTTTAACACGTAATTCCAACTTTTCATTGGCTTGAATAAGTGCCTCCTCTGCCTGTTTACGTTCATTTTCAGATTGGCTGATTTTAATGGCACTGTTAATTGCACTCATTAGATAAGTAGGGGTGAGGCTATCTTTCACCAGATAATCTTGCACCCCAAGTTTCATAGCCTCCACAGCAATTTTTTCATCGCCATGCCCCGTCAGCATTAGAATGGGAAAGGACGTATTTTCAAGCTGCGAAAGAAAATCAAGGCCGTTCAAGTCTGGCAAACTGTAATCCAGCAACATACAATCTGGCTTTTGGTGATGGCAATAATCCAAACCCGCTTTTCCTGAATCTAACTCTAAAACTGAAAAATTTTCCCCTGGAAAGGCTTTCAAATATCTTCTAAATGTTTTCCTGTCGATTTCATCGTCATCGATCAACAGAAGCTTCCGGGGATTACTCATCAAAATCAATTCTCAGCTAAATTTTCTGTTTTATAATATTGTTAATGGGTGATAGAAGTTTTGCTTATAAAGCCTTAGCTAGTTATTTCTTCAAAATCAAATTGGTCGACAAATTGATTCTTGATTTCAATGATCTCTGGAAAAACTTCGTTGAACTTCTCAACAATATTAGGGTCCAAAGCAATCCCTTTTTGGTCATTTACATATTGAGCTGCCTCCTCTACCGACCATGCTCTTTTGTAAGGTCTCTCAGAGGTCAAGGCATCAAACACATCACTTACGGTGGTAATCCTGGCCTCTATAGATATTTCTTCACCCCTCAAACCATTGGGATAACCTGTGCCATCCCATTTCTCATGATGTTGAAAAGCAATTTTGGCGGCCAGCTGCATCAAATCTGATGGATCATCAGCAAGAATTTTATAGCCAATTTCAGCGTGAGTCCGCATAATCCCCCACTCCTCTTCATCATGTTTTCCTGGCTTTAGTAATATTCCATCGGGGATGCCGATTTTTCCAATATCGTGCATGGGAGCTGCATTAAGTAGGAGGTCACAATGTTTTTCATCAAAACCCATATACTTAGCCAGCAAAGCAGCAATTTTACTCATTCGCAAAACATGATTTCCCGTTTCATTATCACGATATTCTGCTGCCCGTCCCAGTCTCTCAACAACGGATAATTGGGTTTTGTATAATTCCTTTGTTCTTTCAAGAACTTTTTCTTCCAGAGTAAAATTCTGTTCCCTTAATTTATTGTGAAGCAATCGAACTTCTAAAATATTTTGGATTCGATGGATCACCTCAACAAGGTCAAAAGGTTTTAGTAAAAAATCTTTTGCCCCTGCCTTTAATGCATTCAAGCGAGACTCTCTATCGGTCTGGGCAGTTAAAACCAAAATGGGAATATAGTCTCTCTGTTCAATTTTCTTCAGTTCATCCATTACTTGAAATCCATTCATATAAGGCATATTTAAATCCAAAAGCAGAAGGTCTGGCCATATTTTCTGATACAAATTACAGGCATCCCTGGGATCTGACGTGAAGTGAATATATTCGTAACCAGCCATTTCCAATACTTGTTGAATAACAGCAATATTTTTGGAATCATCGTCCACAATCAGTATTTTGGCTTTCAAAAGCTCTTCGTCGGAAATTTTATTTGGGCTGATGCAACTGAGCCTGTTTTCTGGTCGCTTTCTTTCTGAATTTAAAATTTTCTCATTAAGGCTGGGCACGAATTCTTGAAAACCATTCTTTGAAACAACCTCAATAATTCCTGCTTTTAATAATCTATTTTTTAACTCCACATTAATTACTTTAGAAACAGTAACCACTGGAATATTTTTCCTCATCTTATTAAGAACTGATAGAACTTCAAGACTGTCAAAATTTGAAAGATCACAATTTGAAATAACCAAATCCCATTCCTGTTTGTCCAAAGCCGCAATCATTGCTGATGCAGTTTCCACTCTTTCACATTGTGGGTGGAACCCTTCATCACGGAGAGCACAAGTAATAAACAGTGCTTCTTCTGAAGAGTTCTCAACCAATAGTAGTCGGAGCGGGATATTTACCTTTCCTCGATAAGCGGTTGCTTCCATTTATATATTTCCTCCCGGCATATTTTGTGGGCATTTTAAATAGGTCATAAATTGATGGACGCCTTTGAAATTTGGTTTGGTCAGTTTCGGGCAGAGGTTTTTGTTTTTATAGTTCAGGTTTTATATATTTTTTTCTCTCTATATTTATTTAGCAAGTCATGTGCCACAATCTCAAGCCTGACTTAAACCCTTTAAATATGTAGGTTTGCTGCTTTTTAGATTTAAGGAAATACGGATTTTAACGAAAACTCGTTAAATGCTTTAGGAGGGATAACGGGATATCGTTACTAAAATGAGGGCGCGATTGGTGTGATTGAAAATCGATCAGCAACTAAATTATTAGCCTGTACCTTTTACAGACTTACAAATGATCCACTTGCAACGCTAATACTATCTTTTTGCAAACGATCTCCAAATAAATCCAAAAACCCTGAACTTGATTATTTTGGTGCCGTTGCAAATGAATTCATTTTTAAGTTCCTTTATAAGCTACTAAGGAGTAACGGTTATGAGACCGATTTCAGTTTTTAGCTTTTTTATTTTTTTTGAATAACCTCGCATTGTTTTGCGCTTTAAAACCCATATTGCTTTCTTCTTCCATAAATTTTTGCCAGAACTTTCGGCTCAAATGATCGGAATTCAAGATTTTTTGGGTTTCTCCTTGAGGGTTTAAAACGCGAACTTCATAAAACATGAGGGACCTCCTTTGTTATTAAATTTCGCTTTACTGAATTTAATAGAGCAATTGACGTGCCAAAGCTTTAATCTCTTTAAAAATCTAGTGTTTTCAATAAGATAATGGAGAGGCGGGTAAAATGAAGTAAAACGTATATACGGAAACTCGTTAAATGGAAGGGCGATAATAACGAAAAACCGTTATTTAGGGGGCCACAATGACTTCGGAATTATAATGAAAAAGGAAGGTTTTAGGGATAAAACGGATGGGTGGGTAAAGCGATAAATTTCAACAAAAATCTTTTTTATCAATCGAATACTTTTTCATTTTATCTACAAGGGTTTGCCGGGGAATACCTAGTGCAGCATGAGCATTTTTAATACTTCCTCCTTGGCGTAGTAATTCTTCTTCAATAATTTGTTTCTCATACAAATTCATCTGTTCCGTAAGAGTCAAAGAATCATTTCCCGAGGTTTTATTGATAGAATCAATTTCAGCGGTTAAGTCCGATAGCCCCAGACCCAATCCTAGAACATATTTTTCCGCCTCATTCATTAGTTCTCGAATATTACCTTCCCATTTATTAGAGCAGAGTTGGCTAATCAATCCTTTTGAAAGCGAAGGCGTGGGCAGATTGTGGCGGGAACAGGCCTGTAAAACAAAATGTTGAAATAATAACGAGATATCCTCCTGGCGCTCTCGAAGGGGCGGAAGGGCAATTTCCACGACGTTTAGGCGATAATAAAGGTCCTGTCGAAACTCGCCTTTATCACTGGCTTCTTTTAAATCCACTTTAGTGGCAGCAATTACACGAATGTCAATCGGGTGGAGTTCATTTGATCCCAAACGTTCCACAGTTCTTTCCTGGAGAACTCTCAAAAATTTCACCTGTAAATCATAAGGCAAACTTTCAATTTCATCCAAAAATACAGTGCCTCCATCAGCATGTTCAAATTTACCAATACGCCGAGAATTAGCCCCTGTGAAAGCACCTGCTTCATGACCAAATAATTCACTCTCAATGATTGTTTCTGGAATGGCACCACAATTAATGGCAACAAAATTTTTATCTTTCCTGTCACTTAAATCATGCAAACAACCAGCGACCAAATCCTTTCCGGTACCCGTTTCCCCCAAGAGCAAAACATCAGTGTTAGAGTTTGCGACTGTATGAATGATTTGTTTAAGCCTTACAATACTTGGCGATTTCCCTAATATAGGAAATTCTTTTTTACCAAGCATGGTAATTTCAGAACGGAGTTTCTTAACCTCCAGCATAATTTGGATGCGACAAATTACTTCGGCAAGATCGATTGGTTTTGTCAGGAACTCATGAGCTCCGGATTCTAAAGCGCGCAATCGGGTGGCATTTTCCTGATAAGCAGTTAAAACTAATATTAGAGTGGAATTGTTTGGGTCAATTTCCTTTAGTTTCGCCATGACTTGAAAACCGTCCATATGGGGCATATTCAAATCCAGCAAAATTAAATCAGGTTTAAACTCTTCAAAAATTTTGAAAACTTCCCGGGGATCCATTGTGCTTCGCAAAGAGGTGTACCCCACCCCTTTTAAAGTCTGGCTCAGCAAATCAATATTTGCCGGCTCATCATCAACGATCAAAATTTTGCCGCGAAGAATTTTATTCTCGGTAGTCAATTACCTTCCTTTAGCATTGATTAACAAAGGCTCAAGATAAAGAAAAATCCCAATTTACTAACCAAATTTAAAAAAATGCTATTGGGGATTTTTTTTGAATTTTGAATAGATTATAACATTTATTCATTCTCTTATGAATGCCAGTACTTTAGAAGAAACGCCATTTATCTTACCTTCGTTGACAATAAAATCCAGCCCTTCTTTTTCCCACTTCGCCAATTGATATAGGCCCAATCGCCTTTGTGTTTTACTATATCGACTTTTGTACCCAATTTGAGTCGATTACAAATTTCTCCATCGGGTTTCAGGTGAACAGTGTAGGTTTTATCGAGGTTTATAACCTGGGTCATAAGCTGCTATATATTTTAGTTATTTAGCAGGCTATAGGATTCCAGTTTGAGAGTTTTATTTTTCTTGAATTTTCCAGGACGAATAATTTTAATTAATTCGCCGGGATTAGGTTGGCTGGACTCTTTTCTGCCATTCAAAACAGTCAACCCAAGATCTTTTCTTTTATCACCCAGTTCCTTCTTAGCAATACTTTGAAAAGTATCACCTTTTTTCACCTCATATATGTCTATAAATTGTGGATCGTACCTCTTTGTATCACCCGGGTGCTTTTTCCCTTCATAAACCAGGCCGCGGATCTTGTTTAGGTATCTGCTGCGAAAGAAATTTTCTTCAGTGGAATCTGCCTTCATCCGCCCTGCAAGTAGTCCCGCTTTTATAATTCGGTCTTTTGTTTCGGGATGGGAAGCTTGAAAAGCATGATACGACTGGCCGGACATAATTTCTTTTCGGCGCAAGCTTTTTAGAAAATTTGCCATACCATATGCATTGTACCCAGACTCTGATCCGCTTAAAATACCATGTTCATCAGATTCAATTTCTGCCTCACGTCCATAACCCAGATTTATCTGCTGAAACAAGGCCGTACTGACAGTGAGCCATCCACCAGCATTTTCTGGGCTGGCTATGGCTCCACCAAGCGCTAAAATCTGGGCTCCAATACTTCGCACCATTAGTTTTGCTCCATGATGAAAAATTATGTGCCCTATTTCATGGCCTATCACCCCCGCTAACTCGGCTTCACTATTGACCAATGCCAACAAACCCCGAGTCACATACACATAACCACCGGGGAGGGCAAAAGCATTTATCTCCGGGGAATCCATTACGCGAAAATAATATTTAGGGAATACTTTATCCGAAAGTTGAGAAACCAACTTTTGACCGATATCATTGACATAAAGCTGTAAAGCTTTGTCTTGATATAAACCGAACTGCTTAATGATTGACGCATCCGCTTCCTTACCCATTGCAATTTCGGTTTCAAGGGTAACGAAAGGCACACTTTGGACTGTAAATGGAAAGGCTGTAAGAAAAACAGCAAAAACTAGAAATGCAGGCTTGAAGGGATTCGGCATATAAGATGTCCGCCGGTAAGGAACTAAGTGGAAAGCTGTTTAATTTGACTATCAATTTTTTCTAATTCGGCTCTACCCGAAAACTTGATTTGCATTTCCCTTAGTATTAACAGGGCACTTGTTGCATCCTTATTATTTTCATAGCATCGGGCAAGGCTCCAGTAGACCTGAAACAAGGGAAAACTATCATTCGATTCAATTGCCAGTTTATATAAATCAATGGCTTTTTTCAATTCTCCCATAGATTCATGTGAATAAGCCAAGCCAACATTTGCCATTTCATGGTTTAATCCACTAGAATTATTTCTAACTTCTTGATAGATCGATTTGGCTTTATCAAAATCTTCTTTTTGGAAATAGATATCTGCAAGTAATAGGGATGCCCGATTTCTATGTCTGCCTGCATCAATTTGATCGCGAATTTTTATCAATTGATCCTGAGGGTTTGTGCCCTTTTCACCACTTTCTCTGGCAATCTCTTCCATTTCAAAATACATGGCCTCAAACTTCATCGTTTGAGATTTTTGATAATTTTGATACCCAAAAAAGGATAGTCCTGCAACCATGACTCCCACAATACTGCCAATAACAGCAGATCGGTTTTGGGTGAAAAACAACATTGCCTTGTCCGTTGAAGACAGAAACTGATCCGGCTCCTTCAATAGCTCTTTACGGGTTATTCTGATTTTTTTTGCCATCGTACAAAGTCTTAATTAAAGTGTTAATGCAATATCTACTAAGATTAGGATATATAAGCATTTAATCATAAAGAATATTTCCAGACAAGCCAATTTTATAGGAAAAAAATACTATATAATGCATTCTTTCAAATTTTTCGAATCTAAAAAATGAACAATAAGAAAATTGCGGTCATTGGTGCTGGTAGCTGGGGAACTGCATTATCACTTCATCTTGCAGAAATATTCGAACAGGTAAACCTTTGGGTTTATGAAAAAGAGCTATCCGACATTATTCTTAAGGAACGTGAAAACAAGTGGTTTTTACCTGATTTTTTGCTACCTGAAAATATTTTTCCAGACAATTCGATTGAAAACGTGGTTCAGGGGCAAACAGTTATAGTATTAGTAGTGCCGACACCAACAATAAGAAACATTACAAGTCAATTAAAACCCTTTGTTAATCCTGAAACCTTGATAATAAATGCTAGTAAGGGCATCGAAAATGACTCTTTAGTTCCTTGCCATAAAATTATTGCAGATAGTTTAGGCATCCCCTGCAAAATAGCTGCGATATCGGGTCCCACATTTGCAAAAGAAGTTGCAGCAAAGGTTCCGTCAGCCCTTTTAGCTGCTTCTGAATCAACTGATATAGCTATAAATATTCAGAAAATGTTTTCATCCAGCAGCATGAAAGTTTTTACTAGTACCGATATCATGGGAGTAGAAATCGGCGGAGCATTGAAAAATGTCATTGCTATAGCAACCGGGATTTGTGATGGATTGAATTTAGGGTTTAATACAAGAGCAGCACTAATAACACGAGGTCTCGTCGAAATTGCCCGGATTGGAACAGAGTTGGGCGCTAAGCCGGAAACTTTTTATGGTTTATCGGGGTTGGGAGATCTTGTTCTCACGTGTACCGGAGACCTCAGTCGAAATCGTCAATTAGGAGTCCAATTAGGTCAGGGGAAATCCCTGGAAGAAATAACAAAAAGTATGAGAATGATAGCAGAAGGTATTTCGACTGTAAAATCCGCCCATCAATTAATCCAGAAGCTAAATATCCAGGCATCTATCATGGAAGAAACCTATAAAGTACTTCATGAAAGCAAACCTCCCCAAAAGGCTCTTAATGACTTGATGGAAATTGAAATTTCGAAAGAATTTTCAGGGATAAAAGGTCTAGCATGAATCAAAATGAACTAAAAAAAATTTTAACTAATATATATAAAAATAAATTATCTCCCGATGATGCAATGAAGCAATTGCAAAATCTGCCCTACGAAAATATAGATTTCGCAAAAATTGACCACCATAGAGAATTGCGTAGCGGGTTACCTGAAGTAATTTATAGCCAAGGTAAATCGGTCACCCAATTAAAAAAAATCATTCAAAGCCTTCGAAAAGCAAATAGTAATATCCTTGCAACAAAACTAACTGGCGATGCATACAAAAAACTTAAAATATCTCTACCGAAAAATGCAGAATATAATGAGCAAGGACAAACTCTGGTTATCAGAAGAAAAAAATTATCTCAAAGTAAAGGATTGATCACAATAATTACAGCAGGCACTTCAGATATTCCTATCGCCGAAGAGGCTGCTGTAACGGCTGGTCTATTGGGTAGCAAAGTTGAAACAATTTTTGATGTTGGAGTGGCAGGATTACATCGCCTATTGGATAATATCGATCAAATAAAGAAAGCGCGGGTTCTCATTGTTGTAGCCGGAATGGAAGGTGCTTTGGCCAGTGTGGTAGGTGGTTTAGTTTCTCAACCCATCATAGCCGTACCCACAAGTATTGGCTATGGTGCTTCGTTTGGCGGAGTTTCTGCACTTTTAACTATGCTGAATAGCTGCGCTACAGGAATCGCCGTCGTCAACATTGACAATGGATTCGGAGCTGGGTGTATGGCACATAGAATTAATATTCTTGCCGAGAAGAATCTAGAGAAAGAATGAGCCGGTTCATTCCTTCCTCATGGGAAACAAGAGGTTGATAACCAAAATCTCTTTTTGCTCGGGAAATATCAAAATAATGTGAGGTCGCCAATTGGGAAGCCAGAAATCGCGTCATTGGCGGTTCATTTTTAATCCTAAAAAAACCATAGACCCTTTCCAAAATTGCTCCCAATTTCAGAGCTTTTTCATAAGATATTTTTCGAGAAACATTAGGTCTACCCACCCTATTCAATATCTGATCAATCCATTCCCAAAGTACAATCGGTTCGCCATCGCTAACGAAATAGGCCTTTCCAGCCACATTTCCATTTGGAACTAATGCTTCACAAGCTTTCAAGTGGGCCGACACAGCGTTATCAATATAAATGATGTCCACTTGATTCTTTCCCTCCCCGACTTTCATTAACTTATTCTTTCTAGCTTTTTCAAGGAGACGGGGTACCAAATGTGGATCTCCCGGCCCCCATATCAAATGTGGACGGATAGCTACTGTGAGCAAGTGGGCATCATTTGCTTTCAGGACTAATTTTTCTGCAATGGCCTTAGTGCGAGGGTATTCACATAAATATTTTTCTGGGTAGGGAGTCGATTCATTTACGCCTTCAAGGCTGGAATGTCCAAACACAACACTTGGAGAACTGGTGAAAACAAGTTTGCGGACTAAATTATTTCGGCAAGCTTTTATTATGTTTTCGGTACCTTGAACATTGATACTAAAAAAGTCTTTCGCGGGTCCCCATATACCAGGAATAGCGGCGGTATGAAAAATAGTATCTACATTTTTTAGAGATTTGTTTACAAAGTCAAAATCCCGGATGTCACCTCGTAGTATTTTAACGGGGGATGGCAAATGCGGATAACGCCCTCTACCTATTATCGAAACATCATCCCCGCCTTCAAGAAGGGCGCAGACAATACCACTACCTAAAAATCCTCCGCCACCCGTAACTAGTGCATGCATACGAATTTTTGATATTTTAGTCTAAATGCAAGCTGGCTGTTGCATCCAGGTTCAACAGATCTGCTTTTGATTCCGGGAAAGACATAAATTTTTGATAACCCGCACACGCGATCATAGCGGCATTGTCAGTGCAAAAAACCGGATCAGGAAACCAGGATTTAAAACCAGATCGATCGCATGCCAAAGCCACAGCTTTTCTTAGTACTCCATTGGCTGCAACTCCACCCGTGACCACAACTCGCGTGAGACATTCCTTTTCGCAGGCCATTATTATTTTTTTTGAAAGAACCTCTACCACCGCATCCTGAAAACCAGCTGCGATATCATTATCAGACAGGGTTTCTGTATTCATATTTTGCCTTTTACTAATATAAGTTTTAACGGATGTTTTTAGCCCGCTGAAACTGAAATCCAGAGAACCCTTCTCCAAGTACGCTCTTGGAAATTTGTGCGTATTTGAACTCCCCTCTTTGGACATTTTCTCGATGATAGGCCCACCAGGGTACTTATGGCCCAGCATTTTAGCCACTTTATCAAAAGATTCCCCCGCTGCATCGTCCCGGGTTCGACCGAGAATTTTGTACTTTCCGAAATCATCTACACGATATAAATCCGTGTGGCCTCCAGAAACTACCAGGGATATAAATGGAAACTCAATTTGTTTTTGAAGAAAAATGGCGAGAAGGTGGCCTTCCAGATGATTCACACCTATCAATGGAATACCCAGGCCATAGGAGATGCCCTTTGCGGCATTCACACCCACAAGCAGCGAGCCTATTAGACCTGGCCCCACGGTGACTGCTATTAAATCTATCTCTCTTAACTCAACTTGTGCCGACTCCAGGCTTTGCCCAATGACTTTGTGAAGTTGATCAATATGTGATCGCCCGGCTAGTTCAGGAACAATCCCTCCATATTTGGAGTGAATGCTTGTTTGGTCATTAATGATATTTGATAAAAGCTTATTTCCATCTTGCAAAACTGCAGCAGCCGTATCATCACACGAAGTTTCTAATCCCAGGACAAGCATAATCAGCTATTTCATGCTTATTCTGTTATCCGGATCAGGCGACGTGACTTTCAAATTCTTAAACATCTTTTTCATAACCTCCCAACCCGATAACAATGCTACAGCTTGTTGGAGCTGATTGTCTTTCCTCAAATCTTCGTTCAACTCTTTTATTTTTGCCTCATCTAATTCATTAGTTTTAACTTCATTTGTTTGATCAGGATTTTCTTCATCAGCCCCTTCAATACTACTTTTTCCTTTGAGATGCTTTTTCAAATCCTTTTCACGCAGGAATCGGCGCAATCTAACTTTTTCTTCCGACTCTTCCTCTTTACCTTCTTTTTTATCAATTTCACTAAGAGGTTTCATTTCAACTAAGATATCCGGTTTAATACCATTTTCCTGAATTACCCGCCCACTAGGTGTGTAGTACCTTGCAGTCGTCAATCTTAGAGCCGAACCATCGCTTAATGGAATAATTGTTTGCACAGAACCCTTACCAAAAGTCTGAGTTCCCAATATAACTGCCCGATTGAGATCCTGCAAAGCTCCTGCAACAATTTCTGATGCACTCGCGCTACCCCCATTCACAAGAATAATCATGGGATAGGAAACCCCAGCTACCTTATCGTGGCTGGTAAAACGCATGTTTTGTTCATCAGAGCGGCCTTTAGTATAGACAATGAGATTTTCCCTGTTTAGAAAACGATCCGTAACTTCGACAGCCTGATTTAATAATCCACCAGGGTTATTCCTAACATCAAGAATCAATTTCGTAATTCCTTTTTGTCCCAGCTCCTTTAAAGCTTTGTCCAAATCACTGCTGGTGTTTTTTGAAAAACTTCTTATTTTTATATAACCAATATCATCTTCATAAAGTTTACTTACAACACTACGTACTTTTATAACATCCCGGACAATGGTGAACTCCTTTGGTGTTTTAAAGGTTTTCCTGAATATCGTAATAGTGATTGGAGAGCCCGTTTCTCCTCGCAAACGAGATACAGCATCCTGAAGTGTCATATCGAGAGTTGATTCATCTTCAATCTTAATTATTTTGTCGCCGGGTTTAATACCTACTCGAAAAGCGGGAGTCTCTTCAATTGGAGAGACAACAGTCAGGACACCATCACGAATACTGATTTCAATCCCCAATCCTCCAAACTTCCCAGTTGTTTCCACTTGCATTTCTTTGTAGGAAGCAGGCGGCATATAACTTGTGTGAGGATCCAAGGATTTGACCATCCCTCTAATCGCTCCTTCGATCATTGAATCATTTTTAGTGGGTTCTACATAATTCGATTCAATAAGCGAGAGAATTTCAGAAAATACTTTAAGTTTGTTATAGGCGTTTTGTTCGCTTTTGCCTTCTTCAGCAAACAGGTTTATCGCGGAAAGAAAACTAAAAATAAAAACGGCGCTACATACAAAGGCTTTTATATTGTTATTTAACCAGTTCAAAATAGGATCTCCAAAGTTTATTTTAATTGCATAAAATTCCAAGTGAGACAATCTTCAAGTCTCGATATTTATAAAAATTTATTTTTTAGCCATCCTGAACCACGGAGTAGGTTCGATGGGTTTTCCATTTTTTCTCAATTCAAAGTATAAGGTTTCACCCACCAGAGAACCCGAGTCCCCACTAAGGGCAATTACCTCGCCTGTCCTGACAATCTTATTCGTCTTAACCTTAATAGTGTCCAGGTGCCCATATAAAGAATGGAATTTCTTGCCATGCCCGACAATCACAAGGTTCCCATACCCCTCAAGCTCGCCTGCATACAAGACCTTTCCGTCAAAAACAGCTTTAACAGGACTTCCTTTTTTAGCCTTTAAATTGATTCCATTATAAACAATATAAGAATCATATTCCTTAACTCTTTTCCGGCCAAACTTATTTAGAATTCGGCCATTTAATGGGAGCTTCAGCCTTCCTCTTTTATCAGAAATATCAAGCCCCTCCCCTGAATCCAGCTTAACCAGTAGTTTACTTATTAGATTATTCAGGTTGATTGATGCAGTAACTAATTCCTTTCGGGCTTTCACACTAAGACTTTTCTTCTTTTTAATTTTCTTTAAAAAAGAAGATTTTTCCTTTTTAGTGATTTCAATTTCCTTTTTTTTGGACAATGTGTTTTTCTTCAAATTGACCAGTTTTGCGCGCACTGCGAACAAAGATCTCTTATCTTGTTCGATTTGCTTATATTGCTTTTTATATTCCTGGAACAACTCCGAGTCTTGCCGGGCAATTAGATTCATATATTTAATCTGCTGCAATAAATCGGTTGCATTATTAGAAGAAAATGCAATTTTCAATGGGAATATTGGCCCTTCTTTATAAATTGATCGAAGGCGAAGCCCTAGAACCTTTTTGTGATTTTTAATTTTTTGTTCTGCCTTTTTTAGTCGTGGTTCCAAACTGGAAATTTTCTTTTGATTGTTTTTATAATTCCATTGATAAATGCTCAGCTCTCTTTCCTTGAGCTTTAATTGACTCCTAATTTTTCGAAGTTTTTTTAGCACTGTGGATTCTTTAGCCCCTGCCCTACTAATGGCATTCTCCTGCCGCGCAATTTTTTTCCTTAGAGTCTGCAGCTCTGCCTGCTCATCTTTTAATAAAGCATTAATTTCCCCGGCATTCATATTTTCAACCAGTACAGGCAGAGCCAGACCCGCGAAAAAAATAAAAATTGAGACCCAAGTTTTAAGTATTTTCTTCATTTTTTATTCAACATGCGTAGAAACTGAAATGTCGATATATAACTAGCCATTAAACCCACCAAAACACTCAACCCCACCAACCCAAACATAAATGGCTCGGCAAGAAACTCAAATTCCATAGCCATGGATTCAATGGATGATTGAAATTCATTTTTCAAATAAAAATGCACTCCCCCTATCAGGATAAGAGCAAAAATAGAACCTGCAAATCCTTGAATCACTCCTTCCAATAAAAAGGGTATTTTCACAAATCTGGGGGTTGCTCCTATTAGTAACATCAATTCAATTTCATCCTGCCTTGAGTAAATGGACAAACGGATGGTGTTGGAGATAATCAATGTGAGCCCCAAAAATAAAAGCCCACCCATAGCAAAAAGAAATATTTGAGAAAAGATCATAAATTTTTCAAATCTAGCTATCCATTCCTCTCCATACTCCACGGATTCCACCCCTTTTTGGGCTTTAAGCACTTCTGAAAGTTCACGAATATAAAGTAAACGGTTGTCAGTTTCATGAAATTTTATTTTGTAGGATGCAGGCAGAGGGTTAAATTCCAAATCCAGCAGGGGTTTTAAATTTTCAGACATACTTGATTGAAATTCAGCCCATGCTCTTTCCCGAGAAATCTCAGCAGTAGATTCTACCTGTGGAGATTTAGAAATCATATCTACCAGAACTTCTCTTTGCGAAGAGGTTATGTCGTCATTCAAGTAAACAATAAGTTGAACCTGATTATTCCATTTGGAAAGAAATCCGTTCAGATTAAAAAATAATATTAAAAACAAAACCAGAATAGAAATGGATATAGTTATGGTAGCGACAGATAGAAAAAAGGTTTGCTTATTTTTTAGAATGTTTGAAAGAGTGGTTCTCAATCCACTTAATAATGTCTGCATAAAATATCTCAAGATCCGACAACTTTACCTCTGTTGAGGCTAATGACCCGGTGGTTTCCAAGCCTTACGATCTCCTGGCTATGGGTTGCAAATATGATAGTGGCACCCTTTTTATTCAATTCTTCGAACAATTTGAAGATCTCAATCGAAATATCAGGGTCCAGATTTCCGGTTGGCTCATCTGCGAGAATTATAGAAGGTTCATTGACCATAGCGCGGGCAATAGCAATCCTTTGTTGCTCTCCTCCAGACAAATATGCGGGGTATGCATCCTTTTTAGGAGTCAATCCAACATTTTTCAAAGCTTCCCAGGTCTTAAATCGAATTGTTTTTCTGTCTTGGCCTATTACTTCTTGAGCAAATGAAACATTTTCAAATACGGTTTTATTGGGCAGCAATTTATAATCCTGAAAAACGACTCCCATAGATCTTCTGAGTGTGTATACATTTCTATGTGTCAGTTTCCCAACATTGATACCATGAACCAGAACTTGGCCTTTTTCGAAACGCTCCCAACCAAACAATATCTTTAGAACTGTAGTTTTTCCTGCGCCGCTGGGCCCAGTAAGAAAAATAAAATCTCCCTTGGCTATTTCCATAGAAATGCCATCCAAAACTGGATTGGATCCGTCATACATTTTTACAACATCAAAAATCTGGATCATTTGATTACATTTTTTGAAACGGGGTGAAAATAAGATCACCTTTTAAGGAAGGCAATTTTAAGAAAGTTCCTATGGTTTTATATGAGGAATTAATTTTTCGTCTTCTACAATAAAGTCAGCACCAGAAATATTTTCGGTAGTGTATTCAAGAGGGAGCATTGAAATCATCCCAGAGCCATAGAATTGCTTGATCTGATCGTCGCTCAAGAGATCAAAATTTAAGTAGGTTTTTATAATCAATCTTTCATTTTCAAGCTCATAAGCAAAAACTCCGTCGGAGCATGCTAAATATCCTTCATTCTCTCCAAAAGACAAGATAGCCTCATTCAAAAAGACATCCAGCTGAATTATACAATTCTCATGGGTATTCATTCTTTCGCTGAAACGATCCACACAGTGGGTTGTGTAGTATACCTGAGGAAGAGAGAAAGACTGTCTCAACATTCCCTTATCTGTAGATTCTTTATGAACCGGCGATATCACAGCACAAAACCCTTGCTTGGAAAAATTGATCAAAAACAAAATATCCTTTCCAAACCGTTTGCTGACTTTTTTAGTCATTTCATCAATAAACTTTTGTCGCTTTCGAATAGAAATTTTCGCTGTAGAACGAAATTTTTTCTTAAATTCCGTTTTCACAAAGTTTTCAATTTGAGATTTTTTATAGCTGAAATAACGATCTTGAGGCATGATATATTTGAGGTGTTTAATCCAATTAATTGCTATATATACAATAAATTATACCGTGTTAAAAGAAAAGATTTTTATAACTTATTGAATTATTTGATTTTTAAAGATATTTTTCATAGGTATAATACTTTTTTATCTTTAAATTATCTACTTTCGAACTCAAGAATTCCCGACTCAATTCAAACCAGGCTGCTGTGCTAAACTGAAATACATGAACCCTACTCCAAAAATATTCCTGATGCTATTAGCGGCAACTTTGATATTTCACACCGCATTGAATTATATGATCGATAATATTGAGGAGTTTGAAACAGTACCCCTTCCCCCAAAAAAAATTGAAAAAATCAGCACCCAAAATCCAACAATTCAGGTAAACGCTAAAACTAAAGACTCTTGGAGGCTTGTTCACTTCTCATCGGGAAAAACTCACGCAGTTACAGAAGGCGAAGCCAAGAAAAAAGCCTTCCAAAATTTAAATTGGGATCTAGGTTTCAGCCGCACCAAAATTATTACTAATGGGGGTGCCACCAACCCTCAAGGTGAAACGGGAGCGATCAATCTCGGCCCCGTAGACTTTGACCAAGTCAGCAAAGCCCCAAAAAAGGGTTATGTCGAAGATAAAATTTCTTTCGGAAATCTGATCAACAAAGAATTATCAAGCTGGTACAACTACCGTACTAGAACTCATAATATTGAATCAAAAAGAAATGTTTATGTAATTAAACTCACAGAAAACCGTTTTATGAAAATGCGAATATTAAATTATTACTGTGGAAAAAAAGATCAGGACTGTAGAACAATGATGTGCTCGAGACAGCAGGCAGCCTGTTTAACAATTGAATATGTTATGGCAAAAAATGGAACTGACCAATTCCCTCTTAATTTGCCCGTTTCCAACCTTGCCCAAAATATTGATTCTTCTACAAATATTAATTGATTAAATCTCTCTCCATTCTAGTCATAGCTTTTGCCCTGTTGGGCTGCAATGAAAACGAACATCTCGAGATGGTTAAAATCCCTGCAGGAGAGTTTACCCTTGGTTTTGATCCGGCTTCTGAACTAATACCGTTCATGTCAGATACAACTGCCGGGCTCAATGCCCAACCCAAACAAACTCAATTTCTAAAAACTTTCTATATCGATCGATACGAAACAACTTATACAGACTTTATTAAGTTCAAACCGCGCGCAAAATACACTAGTCATATCCCAAATGAGCCAGTGCGCGGAGTCAGTTGGTTTGAAGCTGATTCCTACTGTATCTCTATTGGAAAAAGGTTGCCTACAGAATTTGAGTGGGAAAAAGCCGCCAGGGGATCAGACAACCGCCTATTTGTTTGGGGTGACGAATTCAACAAGAAAAATGCCAATTTCTCAAAAAAAGTGTACCCAGTGAACACGAAAAATAAAGACAAAAGCAAATTTGGAGTTTGGGGAATGAACGGGAATGTTTCTGAATGGACCAGCAGTTGGTACCAACCCTACCCCAATTCAACCCACAAGGATGAAAATTATGGGAAGAAATTTAAAGTTACCCGAGGAGGTTCATTTTTCAAAAGAGAACATGGCTTCATGAAAGAATTTGCAATGATACCCTATAGAAATATTTCCCCTGTCAACGCAAGATTCTGGGATACAGGGTTTCGTTGTGCCTGGTCTGAATAAATAGTTTTATCCTATCCTTCACTCACATTTCCATCTGGAACAGAACCCGAGGGATCAGTTTCTGCTTTCGGCCTTACATAAGGAGCCGGCAGTGGAATAATGGGGGCTTCAACCTTATCTGGCAATGGATTGATTTGCTTTTCATCCGTTTTTATGGAATCGGACGGAGCCGATTGCCCCTCAGCCGGAATTGGAGGCGTAGCCGCATCTGGCTTTTTCTTCGGATTATAAGGTCTTCTTCCTCTTCCTCTAGTTTGACCTCTCCTTGCAGTTGGTTTTCTTTTAGGATATCTGCGCTTGGTCGGCACCGAACCCGTTTCGCCATCTAATTTCTGCGCTCCTTCAGATTTAGTAGCAGGCTTTGTTTCTGCGGCCTCTTCTGTTGAGGGCTCTTTTTCTTTTCTTTTCTCAAATGGTTTGGATGCTTCATCTACTTCTTCTCTAGTCTCTAGAATAGAGAATTTAAAATTTTCAAAAGCTAAACCGGTTTTACTGAAAAATTTAAAATCTAACTGATATTTTTCTTTCAGATCAGAAATTGCATCCATTTTATTGTTCAAGAGATATGTAGCAACTTCCGATGAAATTTCCACGGAAATCACTTTGACTCTACCTTTAGCAATTAGCTCCTGAATCTTTCTAAATACCAACAACACTATCGAGTTGACCGATCTTACGTGACCGGAACCCATGCAATGACTGCATTCATCAAAAATTCCATCCTTAACTGGAGGAGAAATTCTTTGCCTGGACATTTCCAGTAATCCAAACTTTGAAATGCGCGAAAGGTTGATCCTGGCTTTATCCGTTTTACATGCCAGCTTTAGTTGTTTCTCTACTGCGGCCTTATTCTTCTTTTGATACATATCTATAAAATCGATAACAATCAAACCACCCAGGTCCCGCAGCCGTAATTGCCTTGCGACTTCTTTAGCCGCTTCCAGATTTGTAGTAACCGCAGTTTCTTCTAAATCCAGCCCGCCTTTTGTTTTGCCTGAGTTAACATCAATGGACGCCATGGCCTCACCAATATCGATAACAATTGAACCTCCCGAAGGCAAAGGAACATTTCTTTCGTAAATAGATTCAATCTGCTCTTCAACCTTGTATTCAGAGAAAAGAGGTTTGGTCTCTTTATAGAGCTTTACCAGATTTCTACTTCGCGGCATCACCAACCTTGCAAAATCTTTCAACGACTTGTACGCATCACTGCTATCAACAATTATTTGCGATGTGTCGCTAGAATAATGGTCTCGCACGGTTCGAACAACCAAATCGGGTTCTTTATAAAGAAGGTAGGGTGCTGCCGTAGTTTCGTCTTCCAAAGAGCTTTGGATTTTTTCCCATACTTTAAGAAGCATTTGCAGGTCTTTCTGCAATTCAATTTTATTTCTTCCAACTCCAGCAGTACGTATGATCAAACCTAGATTGTCGGGAAGATTGAAATCTGCAACAATGTCTTTTAATTTCTTCCTTTCCGACTCATCTTCAATTTTTCGTGAAACCGCGCTTCCTTGGCCTTGCATCAGGACCAAAAATCGACCTGGAATACTCAATGCATTATTTAATGATGGGCCCTTGGCATCTCGACTCTCTTTTGCAACCTGAACGAGAATTTTTTGACCCCGCATAAGGACGTCCTGAATTCTAATTTTCGCCTTTTTTTCGCCGGTATGACAGTAGGACTCCTTCAGCACATCCTTAAATGGTAAAAAACCAAATTTTTTGTTCCCGAAATCCACGAATGCAGCTTCTATGGAGGGTTCAACCCGGTTTATAACGCCCAAATAAACATTGCCTTTAATCTGTTCCCTGGACGAATGTTCAACGATATAGTCATCGATAACATTGTTATTCAAAATAACGGCCCGACATTCCTCTGGATGCTGAGCATTTATCAGCATCACCTTTTTTACACTTGTAGTTTTTTTCATAAATAAGTTCCTGTTTCTCTATTTTTCCTTTTCAGAACCCTTTAGCACAACACTAAGGCTGGAATTTGTAAAGCTTGCCAAATTCAGCAGGAAGCTTTATAATTCAATAAGTTATGGAATTTCTGAATTGCCTTGCTGGCCGGAACCATAATAGATGGTCTGAGGTAAGGGAAAGAAGAGTGTTTTAGTTTGGCTAACTTTCAGTTTGAAAGCCTTAAAAAAAATATAGGTAATAAAAATTACTCACTCAAATTTATTAAAATTTTAAAAAATATTTATATCAATAAAAGCTTTAAATTTTAAAGCTTAAAAAATTTAATTTATATGCTGAATAACACTAATTCTGATTTGCATCATACCACTCTAAGCAATTATAGTGAAACTTTATTCGGATTTTTAAGGACTATCGACTTTATTTAAAAATACCATGAACCATCGGTAAAGCTTCTTATCTATCTTCTTGTTTTTATTGTAAATAAAAGGCAATGACATGGAAAATATGGAAACCTGCAATCTCATCGGCATGGCTCAGTTAGCGCAACTCAAACCCAATGACCTGCGCGGAAAAACCATATTCATTCGATGCGATTTTAATGTTCCTTTAAGAAGCACTTCAAAAGGATTGTACCGAGTTGCTGATGATACCCGGATTCGTCGTTTTCTGGATCTTACATTCAAAAAAATTCATGAGCTGACTGAAGGTGATTGCCGAATCGTAATCGGTTCACATTTAGGCCGTCCCCATAAGAAAAAAGACCGTTCGGGTTGGGATGGTATTTTTAACATACAATTTGTATGCTCTCATTTCGACACATTGATCCGCAGGGTTTATGGTGACACCTATACCATATTTCCACCAGAAACCCTTGATTCACACATGAAACATTCTCTGGAAATAGTGGCTCACAAGAGACTACCCCCTGGGGGAATCAAGTTTCTTCCCAACTTGCGCTACCTACTCGATCCGAAAAACACAGACCTCTACAGAAAAGAATTCATAGCTAAATTAGCGGATATTGCCGATGTCTATATCAATTGTGCATTTGGTTGCAGCCACCGAGTAACAAGAAGCATCAAACTTTTACCACAAATGATGCGAGCCAATGGTAAACAGGTTGTTTCTGGTTTATTGCTTTATGAAGAAGTGAACCGCCTCGGAGCTTTTGCAGGAAAAGCTTTAGCCAACCCCAAAAAAACTATGGTGATAGCAGGGGGCGCAAAAATTTCCGATAAAATTAAAATTCTAAAACAGTTTGTTGAAACGGGGGTACAAGCAATTTTCATTGGTGGAAAAATGGCCAATTCTTTTCTCATGGCCCAACAACAAAAAGAATTACTCAAACCTTTCAGCGAAGAAACCATCCCCAGTAAACTGGCAAGTGCAGATAAAAACGAAAATCAGGAGTTTTTGGATGATGTAAACTTAGCAGAAAAAATTCTTGACCTGGCAGAGGAGAAAAAAGTTTCCATACTATTGCCCGAAGACTATAAAGTTGTATCTGAGTTTAAAACAACGTCATTTGAAAATAAAACCTTACCTGATTTTTCCAAAGAACTTCAACTCGATCTGGGTGAAAAAACCATTACCCAGTTTGAAGGAAAATTAAAGGGTATTGAAAACGTTTTTTGGAACGGACCTTTAGGTGCTTACGATCACCCACTATGTTCCAGCTATGCAGAAGGTTCTCTCGAAATAGCAAAACTTTTATTCAGAAACGCTATACTCAACCCCAACCTTTCTGTTGTTATTGGAGGAGGCGATTCAGCAGCTATTCTAAATAAAATTGGTGGAAGTGAATTGAAAAAAATGATTAAAAGACAGATTGGTAAAATCATTCCTACCACTGTCAACAGGAATCAGATATCTATTGATTTTCTGGAAAATGACTCTTACCAATTGTGGAATTATTTTGCCAGTAATTTTTTTGTCTCTACCGGTGGCGGAGCCTCTTTGGAATTCCTGCAGGGTTTTCTTGAAGGAGAAGCGCAAGGCGATATGGCATCTTATTTACCAGGAACCGCAACTCTCATGGAACTATGCGTATTATAGTTTGAATGTATGGATATTTGTTCTTCGTGATCTGAAAGAATTTCTATCATTCGCTTCGATTCATTTTCCAACATCGTATAACAGTTGCGACTCTCAATTCCCAGCCGACTAATATCATTTCCGTTCAGGTTTTCTTTTCTTTTGTTAAACATATCCGTTATCGGCTTTAATTCTGGATGAGACATACCAATCAACTCAATTTTTTCATCCAGCTTCCTGATATCTTCACCAAATTTCACCAACATTACAGGCAAGGTACGCGCTCCAGAGGCATTTTTCACTATATCTTCACAGAGCCTCACCCCTTCCCTTCCAAAGGATTCAATGTCTTCCAGGGTTTCAATTTTTTCACTTAGCACTTCTCCAAATTTTTCAAAATTTGGAGAACCGTAATCTTCCAATCTTTCTTTTATTACTTGAATATCAGTTTCTAATTCCCCATCCAAAGCTTCACGCCACAAAACAGCATAGGACATACGAAAAACATCATTTAAACCCAACCCATGTTTAATCATAGGTTTTAAAGTAACAATACCTTGAGATGATACAACGGTTTCATATATATTTAATTCATCTTTGCATTCTAAATCCAAGGGTAACTTCCAAGACTTATGTTCTATATGATTTTCAACAAAGGAAAAGATATGTTCAGGCAAAACCTTTTCTACACAAACTATATTATTGCAATGAACACCATAACTACAAGGAGCGCATGAAATACGAGCTTGAAATATAAGATGGCCTGTAGAAAAAGGTGCTGTTTCAAAGGGGTGTGCATGAGCAAAAAACAGTCCAATAATCTTTGTCTTTAATGCTGCCGCAAGATGCATCGTTCCAGTATCATTTGTGACCAGGTAATCACAATTACCCAATAGTGAGGTTAGCTGTGATAAATCCGTTTTTCCCGTTAAATCAGTAATTCGCGATTTTTCTTTTGCTAATCCAATCATTTCTATTGCGGGCTTGCTCTCCGAAGCCACACCAAAGAGAAGAATCCGAGCGTTTAGTTTTTGGATCAATAAGTCTGCCAATTTCGCAAAGGATGCGGTGGACCACCTTCTATTTTCGAGGCTGGATCCAATTTGAAAACCTATAACCAGCCCTTCTTCTGTTTTCTTTAAATTTTCCACCCTCAAGTCGTCATCGAAATTTTCAGCAGCCTGCTCGAGGACTTGAATCTCTTTACCAGCCAGATCCACCCCCGCACTTCGCGAGAAAATTTCAACAAGGTTAAACTCATTAAAACTTCTATTAAAAGGTTCCGTTCCAAAATATTGCATCCATGGGTGACCTGTCATGCGATCACCAGTACCGTTGCAGTGAAATCCAATTATATTTTTTACTTTCAGGTAGTGGACCATTAAGGCACTTAATCTTGAATGGCTTAAATTTACTAACAAATCATAAAATTCGTCCCGAATTTTATTTAATTCTGATTCCATGTATCGATATATCTTTACCCAAGACTCATCTTCCCACTCATCAGAATCCTTAAACTGTCTCAGATTAAAAACAATGGAATCATCAACATCTGGTATTAAAGAAACAGCACTGGCAAAATCACTGGACACCATCAAAGTTATTTTTGCATCAGGATGCTTCTCACGAAGTCCTTTGATTAAGGGAGTCGTCTGAATTAAATCTCCCATTCTTGTTAAGCTGATAATTAGTATATTTTTAGTCACAGTTATACTTTCTCCTGCATCAATTGATCTAGCATCATAAGCAATGTCTCATTGTCATCTAAATCACCTTCGCCGCTATGAATTTGGTCTGCCAGAGTTCTCAATGAAAAATTCTGCACTCCTTCAAATCCCTTCAGATATAAACCCAATTCTGTATCCTCTCCAGCCTTGGATATGCAATAAGCTAATGGATCAGGTCTGCTCTCTTCAATTTTTTGCAAAGAATCTAATCGGTTGATGAATACATGAAGGAGCATCTCCTGCATTCGATGCTCAATCGTATGTTCATTCAAAACTCTTTGATAGGAACGACTAGCAATATTTTTTCTCAAATCCGGATTTTCAAGGTAAAAATCGATTTGATCTTTCATTTCTTCCAAAGATTTGAAAACCACTAATTCCTCATCTAACCTAAACAGGTTTACCAGGTCTGAACGGTAATCCAATAGTTGAAATCCTTGGCAGGCTGAAATTTCAAATGTTCTTGGATTTACAAAATCTCCCTCTGGATTTATTCCATAATGGTAGGAAGAGGAATGAAGATTTAGATTTATTTTCGCAGCGTTATAGATACTTACGGTTTCTTTTGTTGTTACGCGCTTATTATTATTCTGAAGCCGCTTTCCCAGGGGAGATTCAACATTCCAGCCGGTTCCCCATATTTTAAAATCCTTATCCAACAACCTGGGAAAAGATTGCGCTCTATTGTGGTATGCCGCACCCATAAACGAAATATCGGCTTTATATTGCTTTTTCTGGTCAAAAGATAAGTCCAAGGGACGATGAATTGCTGGATGTGCTGCTTGCGGAAGATAATAGTAATCTTTAACGCCAGCAGTAATTAATTGCGAATGGAATTCATCTTTCTGAATGGCAAAAAAGTGATCATAAGCAGATGAGACCTCTTTCCAATAAGGAAGAGTTCGAAAATCCTCAACAAACCAAAAAGCGATTGGAACTTTCAATTCCTTCAATCGATAAATGGCTTCAGGAGATAATGGAGCTTGTGCCAAAGCTATTATTAGATCTGGCCTAAACTCTGCAGCCTTGGCAGCACTTACTTCTCCCATCAAGTTAAGAAATTTTTGCGACAAAACTTCAGCATTGGCTTTTATTCTTGTAGTTTTCTTTAAGGAAAAAAATCCATCTGCAAATTTGTCGCAATCTACCGATTCTACTTCATGACCAAGACTTTCTAATGCCATGCAACAATAGTTGGCTGTCGGTAAAGACCCTCCATAAATAGGTTTTACAACCAAAATCTTTAACGATTTATTTGAAATAAAGTTGCGCGCCGTAATCCCTTTTTCCAACTGCTGATAATAGGACTCACCAATTCGAATCGAAGGGGTATGCTTAAAGATGTTCCAACGTGAGGGTTCATATCTAGCTAACAAACTGGCGGGTTTTTCTGCAATTCTAAAACGAACTCCAGGCAAAAAAGCAGTTAGATCAACTGATTCCATAAATGCTCTGAAAATTGACATCAAAGGTTCTATAACCGTAACTTCAGATTTTTTGAGCATCGGTAGGAGATGATATCCAAATCCCAATCCAAATACCACGGTACGAGAATCATCACAATACTCAAAATCTCGAGTTAACTGCTCCGCTTCTTTTACGGGATGATACCGGCTATGAAGACTAATGCCCGCAATTTGAGGTATAGGCAAACCCTCTCTAGATAAACTCACCGTGACATTTTCAGGAAAGGTTTGTCCTTTTACTCGACTGGCAAGGGCCGGATCGTATTTCTCGAGGAGTTTTAAATTTTTTTCAAAGAAATTCATTGGATACCCTAATCCACAGAAACAGCACGAACACTATTTTGAAAATCCAACGCTAATTTATGAGTTGGGTCAATTTTCAAAACATCCTTCAAAGTTTTTAGAGAATCCTCAATATTGCCCATTTTGAACTGAATACCAGACAGGACAAACAGCATGTTCAAATTTGCTGGATGAATCTCTAAAAAGCGTTGTAAGTATTTATAAGCACTTTCAAAATTTTCTGTTTTATAGGAAAGTTCAATTAGTGATTTATTGGCAAGTAAATTTTCAATATTCAAATCTAACGCACGACAATAAAAGTCTTCGGATTCCTGGAATTCATTTGTATTTGTCTTTAAAATTCCCAGTGCACAATAAGCCTTATCACTTTCTGGATTTATTTCTATAGCTTTTTTTAGACATATTTCAGCTTGTTTTAAATTTTTTCTATAAATTTCTAATATTCCCAAACCTAACCAGGATTTATAATTTTGGGGGTCATGTGTTTTTGCTTTTATATAATATTCTTCTGCCTTATCCGGATTTTGCAACCTCATATGACAATTTCCGACTCCGACCAAGGCTTCCGCCGATGTGGAGTTTACTTCAAGTACCGCTTCATACTTTTCAAGTGACGTTTCATATTCAGCTTCATCAAAATGATTTATTGCTTCAGTCAATAGTTTTTCCATAGAAGTATTTCCATCCTCATTCAAGGTTTTATTTTGGATCTCCGGTGATACCTTTACTTTTCCAGCAATAATTTTGTATTGAAAAACAAAAAATCGACGAATTTCTTCGGGTGTCAAATCGTTTATCGAGAGCCGACCCAATTTAAGTGCGGTATGACTTTCACTGGTAAAATTTTTGTATTGTGGATCCAATGTTTCCTCGATGCTTTGAATATAAAGCCCCGACTCTTCAACCAGTTTTTCAATTTCTTTAAAAGTAAAAAAGCGAAGATGGGTTTCATCGAGAATACCTTCCTTCTGATAAGTCCAGTTTCCTTCAATCAACTGATGTACTACTCCATAGAACTGAACATTAGGAATACTCATTATTACTGTGCCATCCTCTTTTAGAACCTCATTTACCTTCTTTAAGGCAACAAGGGGGTCCACCAAATGTTCCAGGACATCCGCAAAAATCACACAATCAAATGAAGATGGACTGTAGGGGAGAGCCATGCTCTCAATATTCCCTGTAATGACATCATCCAACACCCTTCGAGCCTTCTCTGCAGCTATTTCGTTCATTTCAATTCCAGCCACAAAAACACTCTGTTTCTTTTTTAGTTCATGTCCCGTCATGCCTTCTGCACAACCCACTTCTAATATGCATTTGGCATCTTCAGGAATTAGAGGTATTAAGTCGTGACGAATATTTTTGTAATAACTTTCCGGTTTGTCGGATGAATTTGAATCACTGCTCAGATCAGGGACTTTGCTATTAAGAATATTAATCAAATCGTTGGCGCGATGCAGGTAGGTATGATTATTTAAAACTTCCTGGCGACCCTGTTCCGCGATAAGCTGTCTTTCATTTTCATTTGTCAGGTAATAGGATATTTGATCCTCAATAGTTTCATCTTCATAAAAAACCAGATGCTTTTTATCTTCAAATATTCCCTCAAGCCCACTTCCCCTTGCATGATCTGTAACTAGCAAGCTACCTGAACACATGGCTTCAAAAACCCTCATATTAAGATCACTATTGATCGCATTATTGAAGACAATTTTTGATTGAGAATAGTGTTCAGCCATCTCATCCATAAACTTGCGATCACATTTCAGATTAAAACGAGATCCGATTTTTTCAAGTAGGTCTTTTCTACGATTCTTTACTTCAGGAATGGTTCCAACAAAGCCCACCTCCCACTTTTTATCTTTTTCCACTTTGCCATGAATATCAGGATCACAGGCCAATGGAAGCCAGAAGACGTTGTTTACTCCTGCATCCTGCATTTTTGTTATATAAGCCTTTTGCGCCAGGAAAATAAAATTAAAATTTTTAGCTATCTCTACATGTTTATCAAAATTGATATGAGTGTCTATTAGATAGCAAACTTTTGGAAGGTCATAATTCTGAAGGTCAGTCGGAATTCCACCCAGGCCCGTTTCCAACCAGAAATAAAAATCAGGTTTCCATCCATGCGGGAGCTGATCAAAAACTTGCTTTAAGGGAGTGCTATTTCCTCTTGGTATATCTTGCGGTGTGACTTCCCAGTTTAAAGCTTCCAGATTCCAGCATTTTTTTATTTCATCATTTATTTGAGCACCACAAGTCATCACATTATGGTACTGCCTTAAGGCTCTTTCCAAATAATGAGCTGTTGTGGCGGGATAGGAAACGAAATCCATCAAAATGTTTTTTCTGGGTTTCTCAGTGAAGGAAGTTTCCTCCTCTTTAAAATTGATACCTGTGTGTTTAAGAAAATCCTTGATAGTCAATTCGACCACACTGCTCCAAGATTGAATGAACTTATTTATAGGGAATTTTTCTTCAACTGTTTTTCTTGCGTGTCCACCTAATCTTTCAGCCAAAACAGGATCATTCATAAGAATTTCAATACAGCGATTCAAGTAGTCCGAATCATTAGAGCTAAAACCATTTACTCCATCAAGAACGGGGGAGGTTTTATTTTGGGAAGTCACCACAGGCATGCCGGTTGCCATTGCTTCTAGCATTGCCATATTGTAGCCATCTTCAAACCCATCTACCGTGGTATTTATATAAACTCGGTTATTCCGGAATTGATTGAGAAGATCCTCAAATCCATCTGAAATACGAGAACCAGGAATATCAGGATTCAATCCCAGAGTCATCAGTGGATGATTTTTTACTACTTCTTCACCAAAGGAATAGCCCATCATCAAATCACGCTCTTTGAGCAAGTTTCCTACTCTCAAGACCTTTTTGTCCTTCCCCGTGTATCCACCATATTCGGAAATATCCAATCCAGGAAGAATAATAGTTCCATCCATTTTCCAATCAGCTCTTTTCATTTCAGAAATAAAAACTTTGGTAGTACCCTCCAAAAGCGGGGCCATTTTTTCCAGATACTCTTCTCTGTTAACCTTGTTATTTCCAAGTCCGATTTCGGTAGTCAGGCAATTATGAAAAACAAGAATTTTAGGAAGGGAATAATCCTTTACTTCTATGAGGTCTTTTACGTTGTGTGCAATAATGCAATCGATTTCGCCTTGCTCCAATTTGTTATGAGCCTGCTCCATGGAAATCAAATCGCAATTGCCAGGAACAGGGCGCATATTTCGATCCCACTTCCTAAATTGGTCAGGTGCAATTTCAGGCTCCACGACAAGAAATTCATGATTCATTCTTGATAATAGACAAAGATAAGGCTCGTGCCAGTTGAAGGTGAGAATTTTCAATTTCATAAAGAGGAAGGCTCCAGTTAAATAGCATCAGTCCTTTATATTTTCGGAATAAATGCCATATCACTTAACCTCAATATTTCTGGGCATTTTCCAAACAAACCAATTCGGAAGGACGTGAAAAATTGACTCACTATTTTTTGCTACATGGCAGCTCTTTTTTCATCTAATAAACAATGCAAGCTTTTTTAGGTAAGCACTTATTTTTTATTTTAATCCTTTAAAAACAATAATTTAATAATAATTTCCTATAAATCATGTTATATGATCCAAATTCAAAAAAGATCAAAAGCAGAGAAAAATTGATTCAATACCGAAAGGCTTTCAAAGATAAAAAGTCTGTTTCCGATGAAATGCCCCAAGGAGAAGGCGAACTGAATCGGGATGGAAACCCTAAAATTCCTCCCGGGCAAAAAGTAGTAGAAAGTTGGCCGGTTCTTGATTTGGGGGTGACCCCCGAGTTGGATGAGTTTAGTTGGAATCTGACCGTTTCAGGACTGGTAAAACATGTAAAAACTTTCGATTGGGATGCATTCCAGGAGTTACCACAAACTTCGGATGTTTCCGACTTTCATTGCGTGACCACATGGAGTCGTATGGACAACCGATGGGAGGGGGTTAAATTTTCAGATATTGCTGCCAGCTGCGAAGTACTGCCCAGCGCGAAATTTGTATATATAAAAGCCTGGGATGGCTATTCTACAAATCTGCCTTTGGAAGAAGCCATGAAGTATGATGTGCTACTGGTGCACAAATGGGAAAATCACCCTTTAACCAAAGAACATGGGGGACCTGTCCGAATGATCACTCCCCAGCTATATGCCTGGAAAGGAGCAAAATGGATTGGAGAAATTATTTTTCGGGATTATGAGGAGCTCGGTTTCTGGGAGAAAAGAGGCTATTCCAACACCGGCGAACCCTGGTTGAACGACCGGTACTCCTGATGGGGAGCTCAGGTTACCCTAAGAGTTTTTAATTTTTGAAATGCTTCCGAATCCATAATTACCTTAACCCCCGCATCTCCAATACCTGTATCAAACATTAGTAGTGTTTCGATATTGACCAAAGTCTTGGTTTTGGCAAGGCATTGAGCAGAATCCAAATTCAGGTAATTTCTAGCAAGGTTAAGATGTTTCACTCTTTGTAGGACCTTGGATTTTGCAAGGATCTTAATCCCTTTTACCGATAGGTCTGTTCGGTAAAGGTTGAGCTTTCTTAAATTGGCGAATGCCGGGGCCTTGGCTAAGGTAATTACCGGTTCATCCCCAATCGCATTCTCTTGAAAAATTAATACCTGCAGTTTACGAAATCTTTCACATTCAACAATTGCCATGGCCCCCTCAGGACCCATGTTGTTGTAACGCAAATCAAGCAGGGATAAATTTCCTACAAAATTTGCATCTGGCAAAGCTTTTACTCCTTTATCAGAAATATTATTATCGCCAAGATACAACCGTTTTAAGTTTTTAAATTTTGGACTGTGAAATAAATGGTGCGCCCCTCTCCAAGTCAATTTATTCTTACTGAGGTCCAGGTTTTCAACATCAAAGTTTCTATCAGTACTAACTAAGGCCTCTACTCCTTCATCGCCAATAAACTTTCCGTTTAACTCCAAAGCTTCCCCATCCTCAGAGAGGCATTCATCAATCACTCGATTAATATATTCAAGTTTTGTTGCAGTAACCAACTTAATTCCCTCCAGGCTTCAGGTTGACCGAACACCGAAACCCAATATCATTAAAACCTCGAGACAATGGATAACTCCAATCTCGATAGCCTGATGCCATTGCCTTTACTGAATCAGACCAAGACCCCCCTCTTCTAACTTTCATGACGCCGTTCACAGGACCTCTTGGATTATGAAGAATATCAGCATAATAAAATCTTACCGAAAACCAATCACTCACCCATTCCCAAACGTTGCCCGCCATATCATAGAGGCCATTTTTATTGGGTGGAAAACTTCCAACGGGAAAGGCTTTATCATGCAATTTCAATCCTCCTCGAGCAGGGGGATCCATGAGATCGAACCCCTTTCCCCAGGGAAATTCACAACCATTTCCATTTCCAGCGGCTCTTTCCCATTGAGCTTCGCTGGGAAGAGCTTTTCCAATGAGATGGCAATAATCCGCCGCCTCATACCAGCTTATTTTGGAGACTGCACAGTTGTCGCAATCTGAAAAAATGCTTCTTCGCAAGTTATGCTCAGGGAAAATTGATTCAAATTTTTTATTAGTAACTTCGTGCTTATCGATCCAGTAGGAATCCAAATGAACTTTTTGCTCTGGAGCCCCATGCTTGGGGCCAAATTGGTTGCACCCTCTCTTAAAAGTATCCGCTGAAATCAAAACCATATCATCGAGAACTTTTGAGTTTTCTGCGGAAGCAGAAAGCGTTCCTGCTAAAAACATAAACACAATAGTTAAAATTGTGACGGGCATTACCTTAAACATAAAAGGGAAATAAAGACGGAATCCCGTCATCCTCGCAGTTTTTTTAGTATAGCCAGAGTAGCCTTGGATCTATTCAAGGTATAAAAGTGAATTCCTGGTGCACCTGATTGAAGTAAATCCCGGCATTGTTCAATGGCGTGATTTATTCCTATTTCTCTCACTTTTTCCGGGTCGTCTTCGAACCCATCAAATTTTGCAAGAAGCGAATCTGATAAATTTGCACCACACATTTTAGTAAAACGCTGGCTTTGCTTTAGGTTCAAAATTGGCATGATGCCGGGAATAATGGGAATGCTGATACCCTCTTTTTCTGTTCGACTTATGAAATCAAAATAATGTTTATTGTCAAAAAATAACTGCGTTATAAGAAAGTCCACGCCTGAATCAACCTTGCGCTTAAGGTTATCCATATCTTTTTGCAAATCCGGACACTCAATATGACCTTCAGGGTAGCAGGCCGCACCAATGCAAAAAGAAAATTTTGATTTTATAAAAGACACCAGTTCATTACCATAACCGAATCCTCCTTCGGTTTTAACGAAATGTTCTTCTCCTTTTGGAGGATCTCCTCGTAATGCAAGAATGTTTTCCATTCCGCAATCTTGCAAGCTTTCAAGTACTGAAACAATCTCATTTTTTTGATGCCCAACACAAGTCAGATGAGCCATACTTTCTAAACCAATTTCATTCTTTATTTTACCAACAAGGTCTACCGTTTTGGAGCGCGTGCTTCCTCCAGCACCATAGGTAACAGAGACAAAGGCTGGTTCGGCAGGTTTTAACTTTTCGATGGTCTCGAATAGACTTTGAAAACCCGCTTCATCTTTAGGTGGAAAAAACTCAAAAGAAAAAATAGGTGTGGAGGACTTTAGTTTTTCGCTAATTTTCATTGCTTCGATATTAACATATGCATAAAAAGAAATGAAGGAAGGACTAACAGAGGACTTTACTGAATAAAACTTCTAGGAGGGGGGATTTTCATAAATCCCGAACCTTTTAAGGTAAGAAATGAACGATACAACATCGACCAGTTCAACAGGTTCCTCATCTATTGATCGGATGGCTTCATCTGAGAAATATCCCGTGGTTATAAATATCCCTCGAGAGGCCCCTTCTCCTTTAACCGTATCTAAAAAGCCTTTTACTTGTATGGCATTTACAGTTTGCCCAGGTGGATCAATGATACAAAGAGCCAGATAAGTTCCCCCGACAACGGGAGTCTCATCATTCATCGCTATTTCAAGCTCATGTTCATTAGCCCAAACCGAATGCACATATTCGAGATTGAACTTCTCAAGAAACTCTACGCACTTATCTTTAAATGCGGCCTGTTCTCGAAGGTAGGTAGGAACGTCGCTCGGATTGTCGAAATGAATTTGTTCTTGAGGAGTGGGAGGTGAGATTTTCTTCAATGAAACAATAAGCAAGATGCCAATAATGAAAGCACCGAAAGTGATTATAAATATAGCCACTTACTTTATCATTTCATCCCAAACTTTTTCTTTTTTTCCCTGCTTTATCCACTTATCATTTGCGACCATTTGTTTCACCGCGATCCAAAATACCCAACCCACAAAAATAAGCATGGTTCCAATGGGAATATTATCTGGCTTTGTCGCGATTAACAGAAAGTTTTCAAGACCTGAGTTTTCCATGATTCGTCCTTATCGCAAAAGTAGTTGTACTGATTATATAAATGATCCAAGGTTGAGGCAATTTTTATTCATCTTCGTCCTCATCTTCTTCACCGCCCTCTTCACCACCCTCACCTTCTTCATCATCCCCGCCTTCGCCCAGAGAAACATCGAAATCCAACTCGGCAGTATTATAAGCAACGATCATGTCTTTAAGGGTTCCTACTTGCGTGTCTACATCACCTACCGTATTGATTTCGTCGTATTTTGTGGGCACTTTATAGGCCTCGCCATCTTTCACCCAATGAGAGGGCATGGGTGTCCAGGGGATCATTGCCCGGGTATCTTTCAGCCATTTTGGTATCCAATTTTCCCGCAGGCGTTGACTAGCCAGAGAGAACTCAATGCCTTTATCGCCATCATCGTGACAACGGCCACAGTCCATATAAGACACCATTTCTGCACCTTTTTGCGCAACAGCGGTGTCTTTAGTCTGATGAACCCCCGCCTCATATTCAATTCCCGGAGAAAGGGCTTCGAAGTAAGCTGTTAGATCTCGTACTTCTTTATCTGAGAAGGTAAACGTGGGCATTTTAACCTTAATCCAAGTTCTGACTGGAGTTGGGCTACGTAAGAAAGAGTAAAGCCACGAGCTTTTCAGACGCTCACCTACATGATATTCACCCATGTCAAGAGGTGGAGGATATTGCGCTTTAGCCTTCAGGTATTTCTGTATGTCGCCACCCTCGCCTTCAACATTATGGCAACCGCGGCAATTATATTTGGTTACAATGCGTCGCCCCGTTTCAATAATTTTTTCTTTTTCCGACAGCACCTTCCGATATTTTACCGGAATTTTACTACCATTGAATCCTTTCAACAAAACAACCAAGGCGTCTATTTCATCAGGAGCAAGATGGAAATTAGGCATTTTATCCAATACCCGTTCCGTTTTGAAACTATCCGGTTTTGTCAATTTTTTTCGGGCCCAAGCCTCCCAAGTATGCGGGATATGAGCATCCCCAAACTCCAGCTCAGCAATCATTTTTCTTCCAAAGGAAGATAGCTCGGGTGCAATTCGGCCTTCTTTTTCCATTCCCTTTACATCGTGACAGGCAAAACACCCACGGCGCCGAACAACCACCTCACCATGCTTGATTAATGCTGGATCTTTAAGCTTAGCCTCTAACCCAGGTATCACCTCTTTTTTGCCGAATTGAATCAGGTAGGTAGCAATGTCAGTGGCATCATCCTCACTAATGCGCAAGTCCGGCATTTTACTTTTTGGATTATAAGTGTGCGGTCCGCCAATCCAGGTCACCAGCCAATCTGCATTTACCTTCTGGCCAATATTACTCAAGTCTGGAGCATGGTGTTCGCCTTTTCCATTTAGAGTATGGCAAGCCTGACACCCTACCGTTTCAAATAATTTTTTGCCTTTTTCTGTATCACCCTCTTCAAAAGTTTTATTTAATTTATATTCTTTATCAGAAACAGCGAGGAGATAAGCCGTGACCCCTTGCAGGTCATGTTCATTTAATCCAAACTCTGGCATTTTTGTTTTAGGCAAATAACCTTTGGGTTCTTTAATCCAGCGATAGAGCCAGCTTGTATCCACCTTGGAGCCTATACGTAGCAAACTGGGACCTACTTTACCCTGTTTAGAATATCCATCAGCAAGATGGCAACCGTGACACCCTAGTTTAATAAATAATCTTTTTCCTTTTGAGAGTAATGGAGCTCCCTCCAGATTCACAACTTCAGCATGGCAGTTTCTACATGTGGCTTCTTGAAATTTACCTTTCAGAATAGGCTCATTAACTTCCAAGGTCTGATCCGTTTCATGATGTGACCCATGAGCATGCTCGGCAGGTGCCGTTGCAGTCCCTTGACCCAAATGGCACCAGGTACAACCAGTACGCTCAGGAGGATGTTTTTTAATTAAAATATCCAGGTTGGGATGAGTTTTTAAGGGTTGTTCAAAATCTTTGTAATGCTCATCCTTATAGGAAATATGACAGGTCATGCATCGGTCTACCCGATAGATGATTTCCTTGAAGCTATTGACTCCAAATCCAGGGATTACTGTTTGCAGAATCTCCGCCGGCCTCCAAAAGAAGGGGAACGGTTTGTAAAAATCCATGGTCAATTCCAATTGATCTTTTTTACGAGTCAAATCGGCGAGCTCTTTTTCTAATTTGATTTGATCCGCTTTGACCTTCAGAAGTCTATTTTCAGCTTCCTCTAAAATCTTTTGTCTTTCAGCGATAATAGGATTAAAGCTTTTTACCTTGTCCTCCATAGAGTGCAATGTGGCTTTTTGCACATCGTAGTTTTCACCTTCATGCATCGCCTTTTTATAGTAGTAATACGCTTCATCGACTCGGCTTCCGGCAAACTTCTTTTGCTCTTTTTGTTCATCCAGAGAAATTTGTTTTAAGCGAACCTCTTCTACTAAAGCTAAATATGCATCATCCTTACCGAGCTGATTTTCTTTTTGCTCAAGGTTTTTGTTGATTTCCTGTTCCGCGCTGGCAATCTCTGAATTATTATTCTTCCACTCAGCTTCAGCAACCGCATATTGTTCTTTAAAAAACATTTCCTGATAAGCTTTGAACCCACGGCGACTATACTCATCATCCCAAAATGCCCAAATGGTGACTAAAAGGGTGGTTCCCGCAATAAGGAAAAAAAGGAAACTGTACGAGGTATGCTCGTCAAATTCCCCTTCTTTAAAATCAGGTTGGGTTTCTTCTTCAGCTTTTTCTTCTTCAGCCAATGTTTTTCTCTATATCTAGTTGTTAGATGCTATTTCGCTAAACACTAATCCAGGGGGTGACCATTATGTATTTAATATTGAAACCAATCCTGAGAACAATTTTTATAACAATTCCCATCATAATAAGAGCCAATTGAATCTTTATAAACATGCGCAGAAAACCCACTGACTTCATGGCCTTTCGTTCCATGAAAAAATACACACCTGTCCCTAATCCAAAATAAGCCAGGAGCACCCCTCCACCGAAAATTGCAGACCAAGTGTAGTCTCTAAATCCAAATGCGTAGGGAAGGTCAACATTCACCAGAGCCACCACCTTATGTGGGTCCCAGTATTGCCAGGGCATGAATAGGTTCCACCCAGGCCCCCTAAGAAAAACCCCCATGATGATTAGCGCAATCCATAAAACAAGAAAACCAAAACAGTAAACCCAGATCGCTACTTTTCTTTCATGATAAGTATAGTATCCATTTCCCCTAGGGTTCACATCCAGGTAGGGAATCAACATGAGCCCAACGATAATAAGTACGGGAGCAACAACACCCGCAAACCAGGGGTCAAAATAAACCAGGATGTCCTGAAGCCCCAGAAAATACCAGGGAGCTTTTGAGGGGTTTGGTGTTTTAGTTGGGTTAGCCGCTTCTTCCAGCGGAGCATCAATGACAATAGACCAGACGGTGAGAGCAATTATTACAACCAATGCACATAGAAATTCCAAGCGCACCAAATAAGGCCAAACATGAAGCTTTTCTGGAACTTCTTCTATCTTTTTTTTGGGTGTTGCAGCCTCAGCCATAGTTTTTTCTCGTGTATTAAGTCAAATGTTCTTACAGAGGACCTGATATTCCGCCGTCCTTGCGAATCCTCCAAAAATGAACGATCATCAAGGCTCCGGCTATCAGCGGTATGAATATACAATGCAAAACATAAAACCTTAAAAGAGCTGGAGGCCCAACCAAGCTACCTCCAATAAGTAATGATCTGGCATCATATCTTGGAGTCACTCCCACAAACTCGGCAAATGGCCCTTCATTTCCAAGAAAAGGCGTTGCTCTGGCCATATTGGTGCCAACGGTAACCGCCCACATAGCCAATTGATCCCAGGGAAGAAGATAGCCTGTGAAACTAAGCAGCAGGGTAAAAGTTACGAGGAAAACACCAATGACCCAATTGAATTCGCGTGGGGGTTTATAGGATCCCGTCAAAAAGACCCGGAACATGTGCAGCCAAACCGTTATGACCATGGCATGAGCTGCCCACCGATGCATATTTCTCATCAGCATTCCAAAGGGAACATCGTACTGCAGGTACTTCATGTCGTAATAAGCATATTCTCCCACCGGCCGATAATAAAACATCAAGATTACGCCGGTTACCACGGTTGATAAGAACAGGAGAAAGGTGATACCGCCCATGCACCATGTAAATTTGATTCTAAGGGCATGTCGGTGCATCTTGACGGGGTGAAGGTGCAGCCAAACGTTACTGGCGATCTGCAGCACACGGTTTCGTGGTGTGTCAGCATATCCATGCCTGAACGATGAGGTCCACAATTGGGATTCAGTGATTTCTTTAGCTATCTCACTAAAAATCTTTCCACTTTTTATTTTATCCATCAATTCCGCGATATTCGGAATTTGGGGTGCTTTGTTTGCCAAAAATTAATCCTCCATTAAAAATGGATGTTTGAACTCAACAAGAAAAGAAACGATCAGAAGTTAAACCAGAAGTTTTGAGCCCGGTTGTCCCCACTGACCTTTTTCCCAAAGAAACTTTTTACTTTTATCAACGATGATCTGACCATCTGGAGCCAGCGAAATTTTTAACCGCTCTAAAGGCCGCGGTGCGGGTCCCTCAAAGTTGATACCTTCTTTGGTAAAACCACTTCCGTGACACGGGCATTTATATTTGCTCTCGGTATTGAGCCACCGCGGTGTACAACCCAGGTGAGTACATAATCCAAAAATCACATAAATGCCTTCTTCATCACGAACAATCCAGACTCGCTGATCTTTAATATATTTTGTGCTTACAGCACCCACAGTATAGTCACTTGGATAACCCGCTTTAAAAATTGGAGAAGGCTCGAAAAGAACTCTAGGAAATAAAAGTCTGGCAAAATAGAGGGAGGAAAGACCTAAAGCTGCCATGAAACTTGCCCATCCAGCTAAAGAGAAAAAATCCCGCCGTGACCAAATTGTATCTATCTCTGCTTCTTTTTTGTCTTTATCTTTTGACGCAGCCATATCGAATCTCTTAAATCCAAATATTATAAGGGTTCAATGCTATTATAACAGTTAATAGAATGATGCAAAACAGTTAATAGAATGATGCAAAAGCACTGTCAAAGTGTTGGTTTTTAACATAATTAAAATATCGAGTCAAGGCAAGAAGTATTCCTGAATTTGTCATCAAATTTATCCAGATTTTATAGCTTTTAAACATACCCTCGCAGCCTCACAAAGCCCTTGAAAACGTGTTCCTTGTATATTGTTGGAGTTTGAAAGATTTGCAACAGTAACGCCTTTTTTAATCAGTAATAAAATCATAGGAATTAACTCCTCTGCCTGCCTGGATATAATTTGGGCACCTACTACGGATTTGGAACGTTTATCTGCCACAATTTTAAACGTTTCCACCTCTTGGTCAGCAAAGATGACATTATCACTAACTCCTTCGACCGGGTGGAAGCCCTGGTGCAGCGCAGAATTCATAGAGCAGCCCACATAGCCCACGCTCTGCACCAACTTGCTCAAAACAGGAACCCACTCAGGGTTAAGCTGTCGCTTTTTACCCATTGAATTTTCTGCCGCCACTTTTCCCTGCTCTTGGGACATCGAATCCGTGACCCGTTTACCGGAAATACTACCCACTGCATAAACACCAGGGATACTCGACATCATAAGATCATCAACAAGAATTTCGCCGTTTCCACCAAGGCGAGCTCCCAGACTTTCCGCAACTTTATTATGTTCTATTCCTTTTCTTTGATCTACCATAACAATCAAATTGGTAGTGAATTTGATCCCTGTTTCAAGGGTCATCTCCAAATCTTTCCCGTTTTTAAAATAAGAAATAATTTTTTTATTGGCTAAAATTTTTATTTTTCTACTTTTTAATTGGGATTCAACTTTAGAATTGAATTCCGAATCCATTTCAGGAAAAATCTCGGCAGAATCCGTGCACAAAAACACCTTACAACCTAATTCCTGAAATCCAATAGCCGCTTCGCCACCCCACTTACCAGAACCTACCACCAAGACTTTTTCAGGTAATATTTCCAACTGTAAAACTTCATCGATAGAAATAATTACGTTTTCCTCGTGAGGCAAGGTCGGCGAAAATGAGGGTTCAGAGCCGCAGGCTAAAATAAGGGCCTTCCCTTTAATGACATGACTTTTATTTCCCTCTTGAACTAATATTTCATTTTGACTTGCCAGGCTTCCCTCTCCCTTTATTAAGACAATGCCAGCTTCGCTCAGTTTATTCTCAAGGTTTTCGCAATATACGTCCGCTAGTTTTCTCTTACTACTTAAATGTTCCTTCCAGATTTTTGGTTCTTTCGCGTTATCTTGACAATCCTCGGAAAGAAGAACGTTTCTTCTTAGAAACCCTTTTCGTCCCACTCTTTCTTTTTCTATAAGACAGACCTTGGCACCCAATTCGACTGCCCTTAAAGCTGCTCGGGTGCCTGAAAGTCCTCCTCCCAAAACCACCACATCAAATTCTGCCATGTAATATTTATCTCTGAATTATGGATTTATTGTAGAGAAGATAGTTTACACCATTCGGTAAGCATCAAAACAAATTAGTGAAAGAAACAAGACCCACCAAAACCAGAGCTATTGATGAGATTACAGCATGCAAGGTAACATTCAATCGCCTGCTTAACGGAACCACTAAAAGCAGGTAACCAAAAACCGTATAATTTAGAATTGAATTTGGACCATCAAAATATTTTAGAATAAGAAATAAAAGGAAACTTGCCATCACAGCACCATAAATGATGCGGTGAAGCCGGTATCGCTTCTTGCGGTTATCACTTGGCAACATACTCACACCGATCATAACATTTGCTATGGTCAGCAAAAACGCGAAGAAAATGGTTAGGAAACTGGGGGAAGAAAATAGACCTTCAAGTGTGGTGGGTTGCATTGACTAAGACAGTGAAATAAGGCAATGGGAATAAAAGCAAATCAAATAGCGCAAATATTTTTCACAACAAGTATTCGACCCTGTTACGCCCGTTTTCCTTTCCTTTGTATAAAGCCTTATCGGCACGTTCAAAGACAGTCTCTTCCGTATCTCCATCTTTAAAACAAGATAACCCCAAGCTCGCCGTGACTTTTAGCACTTGTTTTTTGTTGGTTAAGTGATGGGTTTCGATCTCTACTCGCACCTTTTCTGCAACCCTTTTCGCATTTTCAAAATCGACCTTATTCAGTAAGACTACAAATTCTTCGCCACCATAACGGAAGACCACATCAGTATCTCGCACGGCTTCCTTGACAACCGAAGCGACCAGGGTAAGGACAGCATCCCCAGCCTTGTGCCCATAATCATCGTTGAATTTTTTGAAATGATCGATGTCAATCATTATCAACGCGGCAGATTCTTTATACCGATTAAACCTCTTGATCATTTTGCCGATTTCCATATTGTACGTTCCGCGATTTAAAACTTTAGTCAAGGGGTCAACCATTGCTTTGGATTCAACCTGTTCCAATAGTTGAGTGAGCTCAGATGTAGTTTTTTTCGACTCTTCAAGCTCTTCTCGCATCGCATGGGTTTTATTTTGGATTATTTTTGTTTGGTCAAGAACAACGTCTTTCGCGGAAAGAATATCGCTCATCTTCTCCGCAGCCTGAATAACCTCGATTTGCTCGGTGAGGTTTTCATCAAACTCTCCAGAAGATCGGCTCATTTCATAAATAGTTTTTGTGAAAGCTACAAAGACTTGCTTGGCGGTCTCTCGCTCTTTCTCAATGAGATATTTTTGGACGACCAACTCATCGAATACCTGCTCCAGTTCTGCTCCAAGGGATGGAGGCACACCAATATTGCCTTCCAAAACCTTTTCGAGAAGGTTCGATAATTCCTTGATTTTTTCTGATAAATCAGGGTCGCCTGCCTTTAATTCAGAGACACCATTAAGACAAATTAAAAGAAGCCGAGAGATTCTTTTTGTAAAAGCTAGGGAGGATAGTTGCGTATCGTCGTTATAGTCTGACATTTCAATTCATGCTCTATAATGAAATTTCAGGGCTTTGATAAATTTGTTGAGAAATGCACACATTTACTGAATTTTTCACCAAATACTCAAAACGAAAATTTACTTAACACCAATTTAAACCACTTTATTGTTTAATAAAAGTCATGGTGCCGATGGGGAGAGTCGAACTCCCACGGATTGCTCCATACGCCCCTCAAGCGCACGTGTCTACCAGTTCCACCACATCGGCAGTCTTATTTCGAAGTGCTATCAGTAGGGATAGGAGACTCCTGTTTTTGCGCAGGTTCTTCCACACCCTGAATTATAGAACTAGATTTCTTTTTTGTTGAGAAGACGGCAAGAGTTAAAGATGTGACCATGAATAAAATTGCAATTCCCGTAGTCAATTTGGTAAGAAAGTTGCCTGCACCACTGCTACCAAACATGGTTTGACTGCTGCCGGCACCCAACCCTGACCCCATTGCGGCACCTTTTCCTGCCTGCAAAAGGACGGTTAATATTAAAGACAATGCGGCAATGACATGTATTACGTTAATTATAGTATCCATAATTTTTCAAAAAATTCCTTCAGTTAAATCAATCTATTCCAAATAATATGGGTAGGGGAAAAAGATTCCAAATTTTATACTATTTGAGCCGACCTGATAATATCACAAAATGAATCAATATTCAGACTAGCCCCTCCAACAAGGGCCCCATCAACGTCTTCGTTTTGCAATAACTCACTACAATTATCTGGAGTCACACTGCCCCCATACAAGATAGTTATAGGACCTATTTCATTCCCTGAAAAATTTTCCGCTACGATTTTTCGGATAAATGCATGAATTTTCCCCGCCTGCTCGGCCGTAGCATTTTCCCCGGTACCTATTGCCCATATCGGCTCGTACGCAATAGATACTCCATTCAAATTTTGTCTTGTAAGGCCAGAAAGGGCCTTACTTATCTGAGATTCGATCACCTCAAAGGTTTTACCAGCGTTTCTTTGTTCTTTAGATTCCCCCACACAAACTATTGCGAAAATATCTTTTTGAACAGCGCAAAGGATTTTTTTATTTACCAATTCATCCGTTTCGCCAAACAATTGCCTTCTTTCTGAATGTCCCACAATGGCATATTGGCAACCGGCTTCTTTTATCATGTCAGAAGATACTTCTCCGGTAAAAGCTCCCTTTTCCTGAAAATAAAAATTTTGACACCCCAAACCCACCTTTGAGCCCAATAAAGCTTGCCTTACACTATGCAGCGAAGTAAATGCTGGTACAAGAACGACCCTGACATTCATATTTTTTTCAGCAACATCACGAATTCCACGGGCCAATTCTGCGGCTTCTGAAGCCAGCATGTTCATCTTCCAATTTCCCACAATAAGAGGCATTTTCATAAAAGATTGACACTCTTTTTATTTGATGTATCAGGAAATACAGATATTAGAAACAAGTCAAAAAGCTTTAAGTTTGATCAGGAAATTTGTTTGCTGACAACAAATTTCAAAAGATCTTTCACGCGGTTGGAGTATCCCCACTCATTATCGTACCAAGCTAAAACTTTTATCATATTTTCCTTCATTACCTTGGTAGACAGACCATCAATGATAGAAGAATAAGGGTCGCCATTATAATCAATTGATACCAGTGGGTTTTCTTCCACTCGGAGAATGCTTTTTAATCGGTTACGTGAAGCCTCTTGAAACACCTCATTCACTTCCTCTGTGGAGGCACTTTTTTCAACTTCTACTACAAGATCGATCAAGGAAACATTGGGAGTCGGCACACGAATTGCCATACCATCCAGACGCCCTTCAATTTCTGGCAGTACCAGGGCCACGGCTTTGGCGGCTCCTGTAGTTGTAGGAATCATAGATACATTTGCTGCCCGTGCTCTGCGAAGATCTGAATGCGGCAAATCTAAAATTCTTTGATCATTTGTATAGGAGTGGATGGTTGTCATCAATCCTTTTTCGATAACAAAGTTATCATGCAATACTTTGGCTACCGGGGCCAGACAGTTGGTCGTACAAGAGGCATTGGAAATGATGCTATGTTCTTTAGGAAGATAGGCTTCCTGATTGACACCCAAAACAATTGTAACATCGGGGTTCTTCGCAGGCGCAGAAATAATTACCTTTTTTGCTCCAGCATCAAGATGTTGCTTTGCGGATTCTCTTTTTGTAAAAAATCCCGTCGATTCAATAACAATATCCACGCCCAGATTCTTCCAGGGCAACTTGGCGGGCTCTCTTTCTGATAGAACTTTAATTGCTTTTCCATCAATCTCAATTCCTTCAGAATTTGACGTCACCTTTCCAGGAAAAACTCCTTGAACAGAATCGTATTTCAACAAATGCGCCAAAGTAGCAGGGTCGGTTAAATCGTTGATCGCTGCAATCTCAATCTCGCTACATTCCGGATCTCTTAAGATATTTTTGAGAACCGCCCTTCCTATCCGCCCAAAACCATTAATACCAACCTTCATAGACATAATTTATTAACTCTTTCACATCAAAATTTTTAATTTAACAGGTAGGTGCAACAAAAGGAAAATCAAAGCATTAAGACAAAATCAGGAGTAGAAAACAAAGCAATCTGGGGTTTCAACTACCTAAAGATTATAGGCGAGTATGCAAAAATTATAATTTCAAGTCAATACAAACCTCGAATGAAAGCCTCTAATTACCATGACTCACATTTCCAGCAGTTTTCTGGTTTATTTCCCGGAGGTAATGATTGACTCAACAGAAATCATTCTTGTACTGGAACCGGATTTTTTACAGGAAGGTTTCTGGACTCTGCAGCTGTAAGGTAAGCAAATAAAATATGGTCAATTTCATCGCTGATTTCCAGGCTGCTTTCTACTTTTCCAACAAGTTTTTTAAACTCTGTAATCAAAAGACCTTCTTCTTTGACGGATGTTTCCAACTCAGCTTCAATTCTTTTTACTTCCTCCAAAAATCTTTTACCCTCTTCTTCCAACATACGGATTTTCTTTTGAGCTTCATCCTTCTTTACAAGAATTTCACCACGGGCATGCGTTAACTCTGCCCTGAGTTTTTCAATGGAGAACAATTCGCCATCCAAGCGTTTAAAACTCTTGTCAAGATTTTCTAAATAATTCCTACGGCGCTGGATAAGGAACTCACGCGAACCTTCAGGGTCTTCGTTATTGGCCTCTGAGCCAGGTTCCACTGAAGTGTTTTCCAGTGAACTCCCGTTCAGCAACTCTTCATACTTCGCCTTAATAGAACTTTCTTCTGTGTACAAGTTCCCTAAATTGCTGGAAATTTTATCTATGTTTTGATCATAAATATCTATATTTCGCAAAAGAGTTTCCAAATTTTCTACATTGCCATTAACTTGCTTACCAATGGAGCTAAGTTTGGCTTCTAAGGAACCACGAAATTTTTCCTTATAATCGAGAACCTTTTTAAAGGTCTCCACCACTCGCGAATATTCACGCGCACTGGAATTTCCTCGTTCCCGTATCGTTAAATTTTCCTGTTCAATCTCAGAATAGTTAACGGATTCTTCCATTATTCGACCATTTCCAGTTTCAAAAATTTCCAATTTACAAAGTATACATCAAATTCTAACCCAAATTAATCAAAAAAACACCCAAAACTTACATATTTTCAATGGGTTATATTTCTCAAAGGGCTCGAATTTAAAGATTGGGTCTTTTCTATAGTTTGAATCATTCTCTTAACGGCGTTTTCCATTCCTATATAAACCGATTGAGCCACTAAAAAATGTCCAATATTTAGTTCCTCAATTTCTGGAATGGCAGCAATAGCCTTCACATTATCGTAGTTCAAGCCATGGCCAGCAAAAACCCGCAATCCAATATCTGAGGCATGCTTTGATGCTTTTTGAATGCGCAAAAGCTCTTTTTCCAACTCGCTTGGTTCTGTTAACTCCGAATAAAACCCTGTATTAATTTCAATGCTATCCGCCTTAACTTGTTTGCAAGCCTCAATTTGGTCTATTTCAGGATCTACAAACAAACTGAAAAGTATGCCTTCCTTTTTTATTTTTCTCTGGATATCGATGAGTTCCGATATTTGAGAACAAACATTTAGTCCACCTTCTGTTGTTATTTCCTGCCTTTTTTCGGGAACAAGAGACACTTGATATGGTTTCATGTCCAATGCTAGATTAACCATTTCTTCTATTGCAGCCATTTCAAGGTTTAATTTGGTGCCAATATTTTTATGAATGATACGGACATCTTCATCCTGAATATGCCTGCGGTCTTCTCTTAAATGAACCGTAATACCATCCGCGCCCATTTTTTCTGCTAAAAGTGCAGCTTTTAAAGGATTAGGTTCCACTGTTTTTCTGGCTTCACGAATGGTAGCAACATGGTCCACATTTACAAATAAACGAGTCACAAACTTTCTCCTTTAATGATGGCCTCAGCTACTTTCACAGCATTCCGGGTTGCACTCACATCATGAGTTCTAATAATAGAAACTCCCTTTGCAATCCCCATCACGGATGCTGCTAAAGAGCCTTCTAACCTTTCCTCAGGTGGCAAGTCTAATATACGACCTATAAAAGATTTTCTTGAGACCCCTAAAAGAACCGGCTTCCCAATCTCCTTAAACTTTTCAAGGTTTTTTAAAATTTCAAGATTATGCTTCTGGTTTTTACCAAAACCAATTCCCGGGTCAATTACAATCTGATCGGGAAAAATTCCAGCTGCCTCAGATATTTTTAGACTATCTACAAAAAAATCTATAATTTCATTAACAACATTTTTATAACTCGGATTATCCTGCATCGTCTTGGGAGACCCTTGCATATGCATAATAATCACACCTGCCCCGAACTTGAATATCACTTCTGCCATTTCTGGTGATTTTTGCAAACCGGTTATATCATTTATAATTTTCGCCCCGGCTTGCAGGGCCTCTTGAGCAACAGATGGTTTGTAGGTATCGACAGATATTGGGATGTCAAAATTCTTTACCAGCATGGAAACCACGGGTAGCAGCTTGTCTATTTCCTCTTGATCGGAAATAGGACTGGATTCCGGACGAGAGCTCTCAGCACCTAAATCCAAAAAGTCAGCTCCTTCGCGTATCATTTTATCAGCCATTGCCATCACCTCATCGGTTGATTGACATCGGCTTTTTTCATAAAAAGAATCTGAAGTGGTATTTATTATCCCCATGAAGCGGGTTTTTCCGCAATTTTCAGAAAATGAAAACCGTTCCATAATACGGGATATTAAAAATTTAAATAGTGAGTTATTTAGGTTAGGTTTCGTGTCAAACAAAAAACTCCACTTACCGGCCAACAGATAAGTGGAGTTTTAATTCTGTAAATTCAGCTAATCGAATGAATCAGGCAGGTGCAGGATCCGGCATTCCCCCACCTAATAGTCCTTCCCCAGGGTCAGACTTTGGTTTCTTTTTTTCAGCAGGGTGCTCATCTTGTTTTAGATTTTCAGGCATCCCAGAATCTTCATTATCAGAAATATCTTTCCCCTCCAGTATATTCTGGATCTCTTTAGCATTTAAGGTTTCATGTTCAAGAAGTGCCTGCGCCATTTGTTCTAATTTATCCAGATTGGTTGTGAGCAGCTCCGTTGCCTTGTCATACCCGCCCATCACTAAGGTCTTTACTTCCTGATCGATTAGCTTGGCGGTTTGGTCGCTGAAATTCTTTTGACTGGAGAAGTCTTTTCCAAGAAAAACCTGTTCTTCCTTGGTTCCATAGGTCAATGGACCCATCTTTTCACTCATCCCCCATTCACAAACCATTTTACGAGCCATTTCTGTAGCGCGCTCAATATCGTTGCCAGCACCTGTGGTCATTTCCCCCAAACAAATTTCTTCTGCACATCGACCGCCCATCAAAATTGCAAGACTATTGATGAGATAATTTCTCTGGTAAGTATGCTGCTCATCCATCGGAAGCTGCATGGTGACACCCAATGCTCTTCCACGGGGAATGATTGTCACTTTATGTATAGGATCCGTTCCCGGCAATAAAACCGCAACCAAGGCATGGCCTGCTTCATGATAGGCAGTGGTTTTCTTTTCCTTCTCGGAAATGACCATACTGCGTCTTTCCACACCCATCATTACTTTATCTTTAGCCTCTTCAAAATCATTCATTGCTACCGCTTTTTTATCGTCTCTAGCAGCAAGCAATGCAGCCTCGTTGACGAGATTTGCCAAGTCTGCACCTGTAAATCCGGGTGTGCCTCGGGCAATAATTTTCAAATCCACTCCATCCGTTAAAGGCACCGTAGAGGTGTGAACTTTCAAAATACCTTCACGGCCTTTCACATCGGGACGACCCACAGTGACCTGACGATCAAAGCGGCCTGGCCTTAATAGCGCTGGATCCAATACATCTGGACGGTTTGTAGCTGCAATCAGGATAACTCCTTCATTATTTTCAAAACCATCCATCTCAACCAAAAGCTGATTCAGAGTCTGCTCTCTTTCATCGTGCCCCCCCCCTAACCCTGCTCCACGGTGTCTTCCTACAGCATCAATTTCATCAATAAAAATAATACAGGGGCTATTTTTCTTTCCTTGTTCGAAAAGGTCACGCACTCTTGATGCTCCTACTCCTACAAACATTTCAACAAAATCGGAACCACTAATGCTGAAAAAAGGAACATTTGCTTCCCCTGAAATGGCTCTCGCAAGAAGAGTTTTTCCCGTTCCAGGAGGACCCACCAACAAAACACCCTTAGGTATTTTTCCACCCAATTTACTAAACTTTTGGGGCTCTTTTAAAAATTCAATAATTTCGTGAAGCTCCTCTTTGGCTTCATCTACCCCCGCAACATCCTTAAATGTAGTTTTATTTTTAGTATCGTTTAGTAACCGCGCCTTGCTCTTACCAAAAGACATGGCCTTCCCGCCACCTGATTGCATCTGCCGCATAAAGAATATCCATATCCCCAATAACAAAAGCATAGGAAACCAGGATATCAATATACTCATGTACCAGCTTGTTTGTTCAGGTGCTACCACAACAATACGAACATTTTTCTCGCGCAGAGATTTAATTAAATCCGGATCTTTAGGTGGGGCAGTGGTTTGGAATGCTTTGCCATCCATATATTTCCCACTAATATTATCACCGCTGATAACAACTTCATTTATCTGCCCCTGTTCTACCTGATCCATAAAGTCACTGAATACAACTTCAGATTGAGGGGTGAGCGGTTGGTTGAACATATTAAATAAGGCAATCAGTACAATGCCTATAACTAGCCAAAGCGCCAGGTTTTTATAAAATTGATTCAAAATTTTCTCCTTGAAACACTGAAAAAACGCATCTGTATTTAACTATCCTACCACAATTACATTTTTAAACTTCAATAATTAATAGTCCTATTTCCCTGGACAAAAAGGATTTTCCTTGTCTTATCGGTCACTCTGCAAAAATGAGCAATTCTTTGTCCATATACCCAGATAATATCGTCTTTGTCGTTTGTCAATATAGGGATACGGGACCTTATAAATTTGGGGATCTTATTATCAATAAAAAATGATTTCAGTTTTTTGTTCCCCAGCATCCCTAAAGGACGAAATCTATCACCTGCGCGAAAAAACCGGGCTTTAATGGATAAACCGGTTTTTTCTAAATCTAAAAATGCTTGCATATTTGGGTTCAAGGAGGAAAACTCCCTTTTTTCTTCTAAAATTTGAGTCTGTACTCGAAATTGATCATCCGTCAATTCTGTAAAACCTGGGATGAGGATGGATTTCGAAAACGTTTTATTTCCACTAGCATCTTTTCGGGCATTTTCCACCAATTGTTCGAAAAAAACAGAGTCGTAACTGCAAGTAACTTTAATGCCTCTGGGAATATTGAGAGTTTTACCTGCTTTTGGTGATTCAAAAAGATTAACGACTTCACGGACGTGATGAGCAGAAATGCCCAGCATATCTCCCGTAATTTGATAAAAAGTTTCGCGTACCAGTCTATGCCTCAATGCCACTGGGTTAGATAGAAAATCGCCAATATTCCAGCTAAATTGTTTTTCATTTTCTTCTTGAATCAGAATACTTTGTTTAAAAATATCTCTGGTCATTTGAGACAATAAACCATCGTCTTCTCTCACAATCCCCGACATTTCCTGCAAGTTTTTCTTAAAACCAGGATTAAATGATTCCAAGTGCGGAATCAGATCATGACGAACTCTGTTTCGCAAATATTTTCTATTATTATTAGATGAATCATTGCGGAAAGAAATCCTGTTTTCTTCAAGATAACTTTCCAATTCCACTCTATTAATTTCCAAAAAAGGTCGGATAATATTGCTTCTCACTTGAGGAATTCCAGTCAACCCTTTCAACCCAGTTCCTCTAATAATATTCATCAAAATAGTTTCAACTTGATCATCTGCTGAATGACCTAAAGCAATTTTATTGCCTCCAACAATCTCCAGGATTTCATCAAGAAATTGATAGCGAATTAATCTCGCGGCCTCTTGAAATGATTGCTTTAATTGAAAACGTTCCTTCCCGACGTCAATTTCCTTGAGATAAAAAGATAATCCCAGTTTTTCGGCGACCCCTTTAACAAATTCCGCATCACAGTAGGAGTCCTCTCCTCTTGCCATATGGTTAATATGGGCAACGACCAAACTGTATTTTTTTGTTTTGGAAATTTGCTGGAGAACATGCAAAAGAGCAATGGAGTCAGCACCTCCGGACACCCCAACCACAATCTTATCTCCTGGAGAGATCAAGCCAGATAAAACTGTATCCATTTTTTCAAGAAAACATTCCATACCTAAAACCCTTAAACAACTAATTTCTGAGCACTGAATGAGAGAGAGGAAACACAATCAGAAGGCAATAGTTTACAGGTCATCCAACAATTTTTGTTTTCTTTTTTGATACTCAGCTTCTGAAATCTTTTCTCGAGAGCGAAGCCTTTTAATTTCCTTCAGCTTTTGCTCCATGGTTTGAAGTGGAGAGGTGATTTTATCGGGATTTCTATTTTTTGATTTCTCAACAGACTTATACATTTCCTCCCATTTATCTTGCATCTTACGTTTCTTTTTATTTTCTATGGATCGCCTCTTTTTTTCCTCTTGCAAGTCATTGGAGTAACCCGAGTCAGCCTCTTCTTCATGTTCATTTTTTGAATCATACAAATCTGAACTTATATTCCTTTTGGGATTCTCAAATAAGGATATTTCTACAAACGCAGAATCCCTTAATTCTTTCATCCAATCATCAAAAGCCGATTTCTGTTTTTTTCCTGCAAGAATATACTGAATTTTATTTTTAACATCTTTCAACGGAAGCGTTCTCCCTTGCTGAATCTCTTCTACCTTTATAAGGTGATATCCATACTCTGTTTCAACAACACCGCTTATTTCTCCTTCCTTCAATCTATAAACAGCTTTTTCAAATTCAGGCACCATCTTTCCCTTTTCAACAAAACCCACATCGCCACCTGAACTCGCAGAAATATCTTCTGAGTATTCCCTTGCAGCTTCTGCAAAATCTTTTCCATCCTTAAGCTCAGCAAGAATCTCCTTGATTCGATGATATTTTTCTTTTTTGTTTTTGGCAGAAGAATTCTTCTCAGAAAGGATAAGAATATGCTTTACCCGAGCCTTACCAGGCTCCCAAAAATCCTTTTGATTATCATGGTAATACTTCGCGATTTTTCTTCCACTAATATTCACCCGGCTACCCAATTCAAACCGTGTAATTTTTGAAACAAGAATCTGATCACGAATATGGTTTTTATAGGATTCCAAAGACCTACCTTCTGATTCCAACATAATCGCCAACTGCCCTTCCTCCAAACCGTTTTTCACTTCTATATTTTTCATAGCAGCATCAACAGCAGAATCGTCTACCTCCAACCCCATTTTTTTCCCTTGTTGAAGCTGTAGTTTTTCCCCAACTATCATGTCCAGAGCTTCGCGCAGAATTTCCTCATCATTAGGTTTTTTTAAATAGTTTCCATATTTTTGCTTAAGAATCTCCGCTCTTTCTTCTAGCAAGCTCAAAGTAATTATTTCGCTATTCACTTTCGCAACAACGCGATCAAAAACTTTTCCTTCAGCCAAGTTTGGCTTAAAAAAAGCCGCACAGAAAAGGACTGCAAAAAAGGCTTGATTAACTAATCTTTTGGAGGGAATCATACTCAATATCTATTTGGGCGCTTTGTTTTAGTTCTAAAAACCATTCTTGAAAAGCTTTATCCTGGAGATCATGGAGAAGTATTTTTTCAATACTGCTTTTAGATTCTTCAAAATCCATTTTTCTTTCTTTTATTTTGTCCACTACTTTAAACAGATGAAAGCCATAAGGAGTCCGAATAATTCCGCTAACTTTATTTACCTTTAGTTTGAAAACATCATCAAACTCTTCTGGCATTTGACCCGCTTCAAAATAACCCAAGTCACCTCCTAGGGCGCCTTCGGGACCTAAAGAATATTCTTTCGCAAGGTCAGAGAAAGTTTTTTGCTTGCGCCGAAGTTCTTTTTGAATTTCTCGGATTTCCTCTTCAGATTCGACCATGATATGAAGAGCTCTAACTTGTTCTTTTTTATGAAATTTATTATCACTTTTATCGAAATATTCACGTAATTCTTTCTCACTCACTGATACTTTACTATTGACACGATGATGAATCAATTTATTTGTCAAGAGTTTATTCTTTATAGAATCTTCCCAATCTTCATTCGAAATCCCCTCTAATTCTAAAGTTTTTTCCAGTGTCCCCTCAACATACCCTTCCCTTGCCTCACTCAAGGCTTCATCTAATTTATTTTGGTCAATCGTAATATTATTTTTTGCAATTTCCTGCTCGAGCAAAGTATTTTTCACTATTTCATCCAGCACCCTGTTTTTAATCCAAGCCAACTCCTCTGGCTTTAAATCTTGGGTATTTTGAACTCTAAATATTTTCTTCTGCCCAACTAATATTTTTTTAAATTGTTTTGATGTGATTTCTTCATTATTGATTGTCAATACAACTTCATTGTCAGCTATGAAACTATTTGAAGAACTATTATCAAAGCAAGAGTTTAATAATAAAATCATAAGCACACTAGATAAAGACTTAAGGAAGGAATTCATGACAATATTTTTTCAACATCCAATGATTTTAAGAGTTTTTGCAGGTATCCAGAAACCACTTTTAAATCTGCCTTCCAACCTTTCCTATCAAGAAGAATTCCGATTTGGAATTCAGACAACATCCTCAACCGTTCATCCAATATTGCAGCAAGGTTTTCTGGGCTTACGGGGGTCGAAGGGAGCAAAGTTAAAAAGACCTTACCATGTTTCATATGAACTTGGTTTATATGCAATTTTTGGCAAAACAAACGAATTTCAAGTAACGCCAATAGTTTTTCGACCGATTCTGGATGGGAACCAAAGCGATCAATCATTTCTCTCGACAAAGCCATGCATTCATTTCTATCCCCCGCCAATTGTATCCGTCGATAAATATCCAATCTCTGGTTAAGATCGGGCACATACCCATTTGGGATAAAACCTTTGACCAGGAGATCGATTTCAACTTCTACCCTGGGTTCAACTTTTTCCCCTCGAATATCTTTAACCATATCTTCAACTAATTTACAGTAAAGATCGA
>CAZECX010000006.1:0-53022 GCA_964510965.1 uncultured Nitrospina sp.
TTTTTTTTAATATCATTTAACTGGGAAATTAATTCATTTGTTAATATGTGGGTTTCAAAATTTTCTAACTTTTGTCTTAGCTCTTTTAAAGTCTGTAGAATTTCCCTAAAGCTATTTGCAAGCTCAAGAGCTTTTTTTTGCTTTTCCATTCAAACCTCCATTAATCGTAACTAAGTAAATATTCAAAAAGTTGCGACCGCATTTTTCTACCTGGTATTAAAAGCAACCAAATTCATTAGCACGAGTAAAGCAATAGATATGCCAAACGAGGATGGTGCCCTCTAAAGCATTAAAAGTAATATGCTTATGTGACTTTGAGGGATTTTGCTATCTATATGGATGCACGGGTTTTCGTGGATGGATTGGAGGGGGCAAATGGTGTAAGGTCAGCACGAAAAGCTTGGGAGTCGTATTAAGTTGCCTGTAAAGGAAGGCGTTGATCTATAATTTTATTTTTCTTCGGGGATTCTTTTGTTGCAAGGGGTGCAGTATCTATAATAGTATCTATCTTTATCACAAACCCCAAAAACTCGACCATCGCAGGGCTCCCAAAAGTCGCAAACGGAACAGTTTTTTGCGTTTGCATCAGATTTACTTCTGCGATTAACGAATCAATCATTGCAATATCTTTATCATTAAACTTTCCAGAAAATTTTGCAGAGCTCCACCATGCTTTAACTTCATCCATATTTTTTCTCTCGTTGCCCCAGAATTAAAAGTTATTTCCCCGAAATCACATACACAAACCAGTCGTTGTTTTCTTGCGGGCTAACCCGCATATTTCACGAGTATTTTTAGAATTTGTACTAGATGCATCAATGGGCCTCAATTAAAAACCTTCAGCACGTCATCGCGAACGACCAGAGGGAGTGCGGCGATCCAGACAAGTGATAGTTTTTCAGTAGCTTTAAGGCCTTGCAAGGCCAGAAAAGCTGGACAACCCCATCTTGAGTCTGGATGTAGTTCTTCTTTAACGTCTCATCTTTACTGTTTATCCGCATCGCTGACTCCTGAATTATTGCAAATACATAATAATTCTTATCAACGAATTACCTATCCTTTACAGCAATGACGAGAAATGTGGCAACGCATTTGCGAAAGGGTGTTCGTTTTCTCAGGTACAATTTGTATTTTAGAAAATACTCTGAAAATCACCGATTACCCTTACCTGAATTGGATTTGCGGGTGTTGCGTCTTTTACTCACGCAATATGCAGGCCAACTGTTCCATTGGTTCTTGTTACATCATTTAAATAAGGAATCTCCTCAAAAAGTCTTGTGGTTTATGATATGTCCCTAGATTTGCAGGCACCTTGTAGAGTAAAACTTGACCAAATTTAAACTTCCTAAATATTCCTTGGCCGCAAACCATTCCAATAGCAAAAGTGCATTATCAATGTTATTAAAGCAATAGTTGTGCCAATTTAGGATGGCGCCCTAAAAAAGCGAAAGGGGAATTTTTTCTGATACTTTAGGGGCTTTATTGCATCCCCCCCCCCACACCCACAAGTCACGGGTTTTCGTTCTAAAGGCGTAAAGTTCACGGATTTCAGTGGATATCTTAGAGGAGGCAAATGGGAAAAAGAGGGGGACTGGGGTAAGGTCAGTACGAAAAGCTTGAGAGTCGTATCAATTTGCTTGTAAAGAAAGGCGTTGATCTATAATTTTATTTTTTTCAGATGTTTTTGTCACAGGGGTAGGAGTGTCTAGATAACAATTATCTTTATCACAAACCTCAAAAGTTTCCTGGCTCTAGACGCACCCCTCTAACCTGGAGGTGAGGGGGGACTCATAATTATCACATTGATTCTTCTGTTTATCGGATCAAGAAGGTTTTTATGATTCAATGGCTCTGAAGAACCGTAAGAAACGATACGCAGAAACCTTTTTTCACTCACTCCATTCTTAACCAAAATGATTCTCGCTGCCGAGGCTCTATCCATGGAAAGCTCCCAGTTCGTTCTATTTCCTATTTCTCCCTTAAACTGTAAAGCGTCAGTGTGGCCCTCAATAATTATACTTCCGGGAAGGTCCTTAATACGCTCTGCAAGGAATTGCATGATTGCCACGGCCTCGTGTGTGAACTGGGACTTTCCCAATTGAAACATTGGCTGGTCAGACAGGTCCATGATCTGAACCCGGACCCCCCCCGGGGTATCTACAACCTTAAAGTGCTCATCCGAACCCTTGAAACGGTTTTTGAACTCTTCGATCATCTGTTTTTGAGCTAAAACTTTATCTTTAACGTTTGAACTGCGAACAGAATCTGCAGCATCGGCAATTTCTTTGCCAGAATGCTTGAACGCTTTATAACTATCAAAATAGTCTTTTAAATTATCTCTGGACTCCTGAGACAACTGAGAAACCAACCACATCATAAGAAAGAAAGCCATCATGGCGGTCACGAAATCCGCATAGGCCACCTTCCATGAACCGCCATGGGCCGCGTTCTTTTTAAAAACTTTTTTCTGAATGATCACGGGTTGGCCTTCATCACTAACTGAAGAAGACTCCTTTTTCTGCTGGATCAATAGCTTTTTAATTTTTTCATCCTTTTTAATCCGAAAATTTAAAAACTCGATAACCTGCGTGGAGTGAATATCGCTTTTTTCTGTCTGATTGTCTTCTGATACAATTTTCTCAATACGTTCTTTTGATTTCTTTATAAATTTATCCAGTTTCTGTATTCTCTCTTCAAAACTGGTTTTGTTACTCAGGGTTACCTCTTGAACTTTAAAAGATTCATTATAGAGTTCGAGAATCTTACTAAATGCATTTGCACTGTTATCCAGGCTCTCCAGCTCACCAATGATCTGGTGGGTCTCCGCTTTTTCTCCTTCCTCTCTCGATTGAATATGTTTCTCAAGGGCCTCGATTTCTAATTGATATTTTTCTATCTCCCTCTTCTCGCTGTCAACTTCAATCAACTGATTCTTAAGCTCCTCAACTTCAAACTGATATTTTTCTATTTCTTTCTCCAGTTTGCCTTGAACGTCACCTGCTATTTCTGAATTCCCTCTTTTGAACCTGCTTTTTAGTAGTGCTAGTTTTTCCTTGAGTTGTAAGTTTTCATTTTTGTAATTTTGCCTGTCCGTTGAATCTTTTTTTAATTCGCGGTATTCCTTACTGCTTTTGTAGGCGGTTTTCCTCTCCGCCAAAAGTTGTTTTAGTTTTGTCTCTGCCACGTTTTTTTCGGAAAGCAGTTCCTCCTGCATTTTTTTTTCGTTGCCAAGCAGGTTTTTAATTGTTTCAAGCTCTTGTGTGAGAAGGGGTAAACTTTTCAAATCCGCATTTGCCTTATTCAGTCTGGATTTATAGTTTTGACTTTGCTCCTCAAAACTTTGCATCTTTTCCAGTAAAGATATTTTTTCTTCTTCCAGTTTTTTTTTGAACTTTTTATCCTGAGATTTCTGCTCATTTTCGTGCTTTCGAACTAACTGGAAATTTTCTTTTTCTATTTGCCTTATTTTTATTTTTTGCTGGGAAACGGTCTCTTTAATCAAGGCCAAATTATGCCCTAAAGGTTTGGGTGTTTTTTTTCGGAAGAGTTTAATGGCCTCCTCAATGGAATTTCTCAAATCCCCTTCCGAACACGGTTTTTCCAAAAATCGGAAAATTCCTCCTGTGTTAATTGCCCCAATCACTGTTTCCTGCTCGGGATAGCCGGTTAACATGATTCGAATTATTTTGGGGTGACCATTTTTTACTTTTTCCAGAAAATGCAGGCCGCCAATACCGGGCATTTTCATATCCGACACCACTACTGCGATTTCCTTATCGCCACTTAGAATTTCCAATCCCTTTTCAGCGTTTTCAGCGGTCTCGATTTGAAAGAAAGGTCGGAAACAACGCTTGTATCCATTTAGAAGGTTGGAGTCGTCATCTACAAACAAGACTCGTTCATCCATAATATTTTATCCCCTGCCTTAGTCCCCTTGATATGTAAAACACTTTTCAAATTTTCAGTTTGTTTTTAAAATCATTTTCCACATCCATGAACGTAGGTCTTGCATGTTTGGGAATGGCCCTTCTTCCAAATTCAATAGCAATTTTTGGGTTTACGCCGCTAACAAAATAAATAATGATTGTTTTAATCACCAACAGGTATTCTTTTTCGCTTTCGGCGTACATTTTCATTTTGCGGGCTATAGGCGCAACTATTCCGTAGCATAATAAAACTCCTATAAAGGTTCCCACCAGAGCGGCACCAACCGCCTGCCCCAAAACCTCGGGAGGTTCGCTAATTTTCTCCATTGTTAAAATAATACCTAGAACTGCGGCAACTATGCCCAAACCGGGAAACGACTCTGCTATTTCACCTACCAACTCGGCTTGTTTGCATTGTTCCTCGTAATGCGCCTCTATTTCATCATCCAGCAATGTATTTAAATCGTAATAAAGTATTTTGGTTGAAATAATTGTTCGAAAGGAATCTGTTAAAAACATTAGAGGCTCCTCTTTTTCTAAAATTTCAGGAAATTTTTTAAAAATGCTACTGTTATGCGGGTCATCCATGTGGCTTTCCAGTTTTATCGGGCCATCTTTCCGGATTTTGCCAAAAATATCATTTAATAAATTCAGAATTTCCAGAAAATCCTTTCCTTCAAGGGGAGAGAAAGTAAATCCCCTCACCAATGTTTTCAAAGTGGCTTTAAAAAAAGCTGGTGTGCTGCTTGCTATGAAGGCTCCCAAAGCCGCCCCACCGATGATCAAAAATTCAGAGGGTTGCCAAAGCAAAAAAAGGTTTCCATCGTGCCATGTATACCCCGCTATTACGGAGGCGATGACTATAGTTAACCCCAAGGTAGTAAAAATTTTATCCATAATCTATCCTTCGAAGATGCCCTGAAATTGATATGCTTTTAAACTATTATTTTTTTTATTTTGGAATTTTAATTTCAAATAAGAGTGAACCCGTTGAGCCTTTAGAGCAATTTTCAGGCCATAACTAAGGAAAGACGATCCCACCGGACTATCATATTTGCGGAATGCCGTTATTTTTTTAACAGGATGCCCAGCCATCTTTTCGTTAAATTATTTCAAGCCATTTAGGGTCTTCCAAAAAAGCACCGGTTTTCTTTTTCCCTGATTTTAAGTTTTAAATTTCAGTAGACCTTCCCGTGAGCAAATCTTTTCCCGGCATATTATCTGGGAAAGCAACGAGAATCGTTTACAGATTTTGTTGTAGAGGAAGGCGGATCGTAAACGTTGTTCCTTCGCCTAGTTCCGTGTCCATGGATATTTCCCCATTATGTTTTTTTACAATCATGGTATAGGTTAAGGCCAGCCCTTGTCCTGTGCCTTGCCCAACTTCCTTGGTTGTGAAAAATGGGTTAAAAACCTTGGCCCTGATTTCTTCTGGTATTCCGGTTCCTGAATCCTTAATAATGGTTTCAGCCCATTTCCCCTTTTGTCTCGTAACAATATTGATGGTCCCTTTTTGATTTCTTTCGTTTTCCAAGGAATCTTTGATTGCCTGTGAAGCATTGACAATTATGTTAAGAACAGACTGGTTAAAGTCGTTGATACAACAAGGAACAAGGGGTAATTCCGGATCCAGGCTAGTCTCAATATTTGCAACGTACTTCCATTCGCTTTGCGAAATGTTCAAGGTAGTTTCTATCCCTTTATTAAGATCATTAGGTTTTCTCTCATCCATTCCGGGATGAGAGAACTCTTTCATCGCCTGCACAATTTTGTTTACCCGCCCAATTCCTTCCAGGGATTGATCTATAGCCTCCGGAATTTCATCTATTAGAAAGTCAAAATCTTTTTCTATTATATTGGCATTGATTTTTTTAACCATTTCCATTGATGAAGTTTCATTTTTTAATTGTCCCGCCAATTGATTGTAATCATTTAAAACATCTATAAGATATCCAAAGGATTCCCGGAGAAAACTTGTGTTATTACTAATGAATTGCAGAGGAGTGTTCATTTCATGAGCTATTCCTGCGGCTAATTGACCGATGGATTCCATTTTCTGGGTATGCCCCAGTTGAGTTTCCATTTGTTTCCGTTGGGTGATGTCTCTGAACACGTATTGGAGAATGGTTTTGTCACTTAACTTGGCTTGGCTAACTGTTACGATCACAGGGATTTCCTTGCCACTATCATGAAGTAAATAAATATCTTCAACTATTTCATTTACATGAGAGGAGCTACCTTCTTTCAGGCGGATACATTGTTCAGCACTTTCCCCAGAAAACAAATCCTCTAGTTGCATTTTTACAATCTTTTCTTTCTTTCTTCCTATCAATATTTCAGCTTGTTTGTTGGAATTGATGAATTTTCCGGTATTGGTGTTCAATATGAAAATCGCGTCTCCGGCTTCTTCCATTAACATTCGATACATCAGTCGCGAATCTTCAAGAGTTTTCTCTATTTCCCTCTTGCCCAAAACCCTTTCGATAGCCTTTGGCAACATCCTAAGAAAGTTATCTTTGGAATCCTTTACAAGATAGTCATAGGCCCCCAATTTCATAGCTTCTACAGCAACATTTTCACTCCCTTCTCCAGTAATCATAATAATTGGAGTTTCTTTTGCTTCCTCAATGAGTTCCAACCCTGACCCATCACCGAGTAAATAATCTAACAGGATTAAATCGAAAGTAGATTCTCGCAACTTTTTCCTTGCTTCGGTCAGAGAAAGGGCTCCAACCAAATCATAAGCTGGCAGTACTTCCTTGATCACCCGTTCCACCAATTTTTGTGCTATCAATGTATCTTCAACATGTAAAATGCGCATTTATTACCTTAAATTATGGTTAAACATGTTTTTAATTTCCACCATGGTTTTTAAAATGTCGTCAGGGTTAAGGACTTTTTGAGCCGCTCCAAGAGCAATGGCTTCTCGTGGCATCCCGAAAACTGTGCAGCTGTTTTCGTTCTGAGCAATGGTCAGTCCACCTGCATCTGATATCGCCGCCATTCCTTTTGCGCCATCGGCCCCAATCCCAGTTAAAAGAATGGCTACTGCCGCCGAGCCATAATGTTTCGCCACCGAAAGAAAGGTGGCATCCACAGAGGGACAAAAACAATCGGATGTGGATTTTGGACGTAAGTAAAACTCTCCGTTATGGTTTATTTCTAAATGGGTGTTTTTGGGGGAGAAATAAATAAAACCCGGGAGGGGGAAGCTCCCGTTTTCAGGGACACATACTTTTAATTGGCATTTCCTGCCCAGCCATTTTACCAGCCCCATCAAAAACTCTTCGCCTACATGCTGGACACATAAAATGGGAATCGGAAAATCCTTGGGCAATTGAGCCAGGATATCTTGCAATATGCCTGGTCCACCTGTTGAGGCCCCAATGCAAATGACCTCTAATTTTTTATGATGAATGATGGCGGTCGAATCCGGACTCTCCGTCAACTTAATTTTTTTCGCTAAAGGATCCAGACGAACCCGTTTTTTAAAAACAAAAACCCCGGAAACCACTTTTATCTTGTTGATTAACTCTCTGGATATTTCCTGATAATTTGAATTTATGCCTCCCCGGGGTTTAGCTAATACCTCAAGGGCACCCGCATCCAACAAATTGAAAATATTTTGAGAGTTGTTTTCATTTACCGAAACGCTCAATACCAGAATCGGTCGGGGATTATCTTTCATGACTTTCCGGATAAACTCCAATCCGTCCATTTCCGGCATATGATAGTCAGTACAGATCACCGCAGGCTCTAAACTTGGGATAAGGTTCAAGGCTTCCCTGCCATTTTTAGCTCTACCGACAACCGAGATCTCAGGGTCGGAAGAAAGTATTCTCTCCAAAACTTTTAGGACCATGGGAGAATCGTCTACCAAAAGAACTTTTATGGGCGCTTTCTTTTCCATTTAGATCAGTTTTTTTAAAGTGTCTAACAATATAGATTGATCAAATGAAGGTTTGGCTATATAAGCATTTGCTCCCACCTCCATACCGCAGGCCTTGTCCTTCTCTGAAGCCAGGGAAGTCACCAGAATAACCGGCAGGTCTTTATATTTATCCTTTTTGCGAATTTCTTTAGTCAGGGTCAGACCATCCATGTTTGGCATTTCAACATCGGATATAACGCCGTCAAACGAATAGATATCCAGCTTATGATAAGCATCCAATCCATCAACGGCGGTAACGACCTCATAACCACCCATTTCAAGAATGCGTTTTTCCTGGGTTCGGGTGGTAATGCTGTCTTCCGCCAAAAGTAGAACCTTTTTCTTAGGGATATTTTCTTCAGAGGTTTCAGCAACTGCAAACGCGGTATTTTTTTTCAGTGACTTGATTAAATCCAAGGGGTTCAGGAGTTTGCAAACCTCACCGGTTCCAAGAACAGCAGAACCCGAAACATTACGCACACGCTTTAAGATAAAACATTGCGGCTTGAGAACAATTTCTTGTTCGTCAACCAGTGAATCAACCATGAGTCCAATTTTTTTACCATCAACGGAAATAATTACGCATGGCATTTCCTCTGGCTCGTTTTCCAGGTTAGCCTTCAATTCGAGTAAATCCACTAATCGGACCACGGAGACGGGATTGTCATTGTAACTAATAGCTCCTTTTCCCTCCATGGGGTAAATATCAGGTTTCTTTATTAAAACGGAAGCTTCAATGTATTCCATTGGAATCGCATATTTAACTTCATTCACAACAGCAATAAGCGCTCGGACTGTGGCCAGGGTAAAGGGAAGAGAGAGTCTAAATTTGCACCCTGCACCCATCGTAGATTTTAATTCTATTTTTCCTTTAAGGATTTCGACGTTCGTGTTTACTACATCCAGGCCCACGCCTCTCCCAGAGATATCGGTGACAAACGTACTCGTGGAAAAGCCGGCCTTAAATATCAGGCCATGAATTTGCTCCTCGTTCATTTTTGCGAGTTCATTCTCGTCACAAATTTTGTTTTTTAAAGCCGCGCACTTCACGGAATCAATATTGATTCCTCTTCCATCATCTTTAACTTCAATCATAATGGATGTGGAAGTTTGGTACGCGCTCAGGAGAATCGTTCCTGATCTGGATTTCCCCAAACGTTCTCTTTCTTCAGGATGCTCTATCCCATGGTCTATAGAATTTCGAATTATATGCATGAGCGGGTCTTTAATTTCCTCAACGATTTTTTTATCCGCAGTCGTTTCACCGCCTTCAATAATGAAATTAATTTCTTTTCCCAGTTTTTTAGACAGATCGCGCACAGTCCTTGGGAAAATGTTAAATATCGTAGACAACGGGATCAGGCGGACTTTTCTGATTCCTTCGTCTAATTTCTGGGATATGTAATCCAGTCTTGCCGAATCCTCAAACCCGGTTCTCTTTAATTTTTCCAAGAGCTGGTTCAATTGGCATAATAAGTCTCGGTGTTCTTCCTGATCTCCTAATAGCTTGACTATTGATCCATTTTGAAGGTTCCCTGATGACTTTTCGATCTGTTCGGAGTCGTGGATTGAAAGACGGGTGCGATAGCTTTTCTTTTCCCACTCTTCTAAAAGGCTAATAATATTTTCTACGACCAAAAGCTGGCGCGATACACGCGTTTTGGTGACAGTCAGTTCACCCACTTGAGTGATTAAATTGTCTAACAGTTTTGTATCGACCCGCACCGTATCGATATGATACTGCTCAGAGGATTCGCTCCCGGTCCTGCCTTTGACAGTTTCCGATAATAATGAAGTATCGGAAAGGTTTGAGTCAGAATTCAAATCCTCCTTGAAGATAGGCTGTGGATCTCGTTTTTCCTCATTTTTTTTGTTCGTTTCCGGGAGTTTTCCTGATGTATTCGCCTTTTGATTTGGCAACTTATTTCCCTGGAGAGGCAAAACGAGTGCTTCCTTATTTGTTGGTTCTTTGTCTATCAGTTTGGGCTGTTGTTCTTTTTCTACCTCAATTCTAAGTTCCTTTAGAGCATTTTGATAATCTATAGACACAGGAGTTCCTGTTACCGCTTCATCGACCAGTATGCGAATTACATCCAGACCGCAGTAAATAAAGTTGAAAACCTTGGAAGAAAGATGAATTTGACCGTCCCTGGCTTTTCCAAGTAAATCCTCGATCCAATGGGCGATTTCCTCGACGGACACCACACCAACAATCCGCGCGGATCCTTTGATGCTGTGTACTTCGCGGTAGACCCCGCCCATGATATCTTCATCGCCGGGACGTTCTTCCAGCTTTAGCAATCCAGCATCCATTTTTTGCAGGTGCTCTTCGCTTTCCACCTTGAACAGGTTACGGAGTTCTTCATCCTCGATCATGGTCTTTTTCTTCTTTGTGTATTTTCTTTGAACGGCAATTAACAGGCAACCATCCAGGTTTTTATCGGAAAAATCGGCATTCTTAAATCATGATTTTGAGTTCTTGCGCTGATTTATTTAAGCTTTTAATGCCCTCCTTGGTCTGGTTTAGCCCTAAAGCGGTTTCTTTGGTTCCCGCATCAATACCTTTCATAACATCAAGGACTTGTTTAATGGCTTTCGATTGCTCATTGGTGTTAAGAGAAATCTGCTGAGCGTTCTCGTTAATGAGTTCCACCGAATTGGAAACTCCGTCAAAGGAATTCGAAATCGTTTGCGCCAGTCGGGTTCCCTCGACAACGGTCTTGTTTCCCTCCTCGGCAACCATAACAGTCGAATTGGTGGCTTTTTGTATTTCCAAAACCAGGATGCTGATTTTCTCCGCAGATTTCTTACTTTGATCCGCCAGTTTTCGGATCTCGGAGGCAACCACGGCGAAGCCCTTTCCATGTTCGCCAGCCCTGGCCGCTTCCACCGAGGCATTGAGCGCTAACAGATTAGTCTGGCTGGCAATATCGGACACCAAACCTGTTACATTACCAATCTGACTGGTTTGTTCGCTGAGGTGGATAATCTGACTTGAGATGGCTTCAACTTTATCTTGCACGCTGGACATTCCTTCCATGGTTTTTTCCACGGTTCTTCTACCTTCTTTGACCAGTTTTAACGCTTCGGAAGTTTCCAAAACCGTTGCGCTTGCTTGCTCATTGGACTGACGCGCAGAAGAATCCAGCTCGTCCATGGTTGCGGTGGTTTCGCTGACAGCAGCGGCCTGGTTCTCCACCGTCCGGTCATGTTCGTTAACGGTGGCTACAAGTTGGATGGATACGGATGAAATATTGACGGATGCTTCCTTAAGGCGGATAACAATAAAGAAAAGATAGTAAGCGATTCCGCCCAGAACCAGTAAAGAAAACAGGCTGGACGTTACCACGGCAGAGCGGATATTTTTCTTGCTCTCGTCGCCAATGACCGAAAAGAGTTCAACGATGTGGGCACCCATTTTTTTCATATTGCTACTGGTTCTCAAAATAGCCGACCGTGCTTCGCGGTACCGTTTAGAATTAAATTCCGACTCAAGAAGAATGTCTACCGCCTGAGTAAATTCTTTAAATTCCTGTGCGATTGAAGCTGTTTGCACTTGAATGGATTCATCTTCAATCCTCTTCATCTGGTAGAAGTCATCCATCTCCATATCAGCGGGATATTTTCCTCCCGATCTGATGGCGGCAAGGGTCTGAGAAAAAATCTCCCTGCTTGTTTTATAATCTTTCAAGCTGGCATTGAGTCCGTTTCTTCCGGCTACTGAATCGGTTGCAAAAAGCAAACGGTAACGGCGGATGCCTAACATATCTCCTATATTAAATTGTCTTCCCATTGTTTTTGTGTGACAGTCAGCGCAGGCTTGATGCGTGGCATTGTCTGCTGTATATAGGCCTATATAAATATGACCGTCTTTCTCATAGATTTTTTTAAACATTTTTTGGGGATTATTTTTCAAAAATACGCTGGCTTCTTTATCAAGAGGAGTTTTCAGGCTCTGCCCTGGGTTAACCGGTTTTTTGGAAATAATGTCGATGGAAAAATCTGTGTTGTTTCCGAACCGCTCATTCACCATTCGCGTAAATGTTGCAGGGAAGGGTAAGGCTGGATGGTCTTCGTTAGCGGGGTCCATGCTGCTTGGCACGCCACTTCCCCCCCCAATCACGGTTACTGATCGGGTGAAGGTTTTCCGCATCTGCGTGATGTAGTGATCCAAAGAGTTGATTTGTCGCTCAATGCTCATGAGTCTATTCTTATCCATGGCATCTCCCATCAGTACCGATTTTTCCATGGTCTGGGTTAGAGTAAGCTGACGATCCAACACTTTGATAATAGAAGCGTCTTCGCTGGCTTTCTTCTGAGAAGAAAATATCACCCATCCTGAAGCCAGAACAACCAAGAACAAAGCTACAAAAGCTCCATAGATTTTTTGTTTAACAGAAAAGTAGTTCATTTTAAATAACTCCCTCCAAGGAATTTCAAGTTTCCTCGTTGATCACTAATTCTTCTTGGGTAAGTAGTTTCTCAATATCCAGAATGATCAACATTTTTTCATTATAAGGAATGGCTCCTTTCAAGAATTTTTCATTCATGAGTTTGGCCGTTTCCGGGACCGAGGTAACGCCAGTATCCTTTGAAGAAATAACGTCCATGACGTCATCGACGGGGATCCCAATAATTTGGCTATCAATTTCAAAAACAATCGCCATTTTTAATTCATCTGTGAGAGAAATCGGTATGCTCAGTGTCTCCCGAATATCGACAAGGGTTAGAATGTCTCCACGTAAATTCATATCGCCCAAGATATAATCTGGACAGCAAGGAATGGGGGTAATAAGTCCTAATTCAGAAAACTCCCGAACCAGAATCAAATCCACGGCGAAATACTCTTTGCCGAGGCGAAAAACCGTTAGCCATTCTGTTTCATCCGTTTTTTGGCCATTGATTGGCTGAATCAAATCGATAGCTCGTTGGTGGAAAATCTCTAATTCTTTTGCTGTGCCTTCCCTGCAAAATTTGCTCCGTTCCTTTATTTCATCCAGAGCTTGGGTTTCCGGTTTGACTTCAAACTCCGCATGTCGAATCAGACTGTCATGGTCCAGAACCGATACGATTCGGTCATCTATCTTGATTTCCCCAGTTACAAAGCGAGGGCCCGAAGGTATTGGCAAGCTAAAAGAACGCTGGGTATCTATTGAAAGGCTGGATACGTTTCGCACGTCCTGCACCTGACCGACAATTACCCCAATTTTTCTGCCGTTATAATCAAGAATGATGACGCTGTCATCCAGGTGATATGGTTTTTGTGCATAACCGAAACGAATATCAAGGTCAATAACAGGGACAATCTTTCCGCGCAGGTTAAAAGCTCCGACAATAAAATTCGGAACTTCTTCCATAGGGGTGAGTTCTGGAAGAAAGACAATTCCTCCCACGATTCTCGCATCTAGGGCAAAATTGATTTCATTGAAATTGAAAACAATTAAAGGCAAATTTTCCATTTCTCTTGTAGGCATATTTAATAATGTTCCTTGCATTTGAGCCTCGACTTTCTATATTGATGATTCCAAAAGTTTCTTGCTTGCCATAGACTTTATTGCCTCAATCAATTCACTGACTTTCGTTCCGTCATAGTGTTCCACAAATGCGTCATCAGGAAGTTCTTGAAGAAGTTGTAATCCTGTTTGCCTCATTCTTGTAGCCCTTGTCATATCGCCCTCTTTTTCATAAACGCCACTAAGTTCCAAATAGGCTGCGGTGCAGGCAGAATCAAGGTATATGGTTTTTTTTAATAATTTCTTTGTGTCCTGAATATTTCCCCGGTCCATTTCTATGTGAGCCATCAGGAAATACACTTTGGAGGAAAAGGGGTTTAAGCTCACCGCCTTTTGACAATTATGAAGTGATTTTTCGTGTTGGCTCATGTTGGCATGGGAGTGGGCGACAATATAATGAGCTTCAAAGCTCTCATCGTTGAAGGAGATATAGTTTTCTGCTCTTTTAATTGCCTCGGGATACCGCCCATTTTGAAACAACTCAGAAGCCTGACTTAATAGGAAATCAGGTTCTTTTGGTTCGGGCGTTGAATCAGGTTCGGATGACTTTGGAAACGGAGGGTGTTTCCTTATTACACCAGTTTTAATAACTTTTGGTGTGCCAGGAGTTGTTGCTCTTCTGAGCATACTCGGTTGTGTTTTTTCCTCACCGTGGTTTCCCGTTTTCTGGAAAACAACTGAATCGGGAAAAACGACAGGCTGTAATGATTCCAACCTGATTCCCTGCGTATCCCCATGTCCGGTGATCAAAAATTTTTTTTCAGCAAGGGTTTTTGAAAACTTTTTAACAATTTTAAAAATTGAATCTTTATCTATATAGATGAGGACGTTTCTACATAAGATAAGATCCATATCAAAAGCATGAGATGATTCAGACGGGAAATCATCGGCTAATAAGTTTAGAACTCTGAAGTCAACAGTGTTTTTAATTTGCTCGTTAACAACCCACCCTTCCTTCTGTGGGGTGAAATAGCGTTTTTTCAAAATAGGGTTTACTCCTCTGAAGGACCAGGAGGTAAAAAAACCCTTTCTGGCTTTCATGAGAGCTTCTTCATTAATATCGGTTCCGAGCAAATACAAGTTCCAGTTTTCATTTTTAGGTAACAGTTCGTTTAACAAAATAGCTAATGAGTAGGGCTCTTCTCCGGTTGAACAACCTGCGCTCCAAATACGCAGTTTGCGGTCCGCTTTTCGCTTTTCAATGATTTCAGGGAGAATAGAAGTTTTAAGAAGATCGATTTGCCCCTTGTCTCGAAAAAAATAGCTTTCGCCAATGGTGATAAAAGTAATCAACTCTTTCCACTCAATTTCCGAAGTGACACCGTTTGCCTTGAGGATTTGCTGATATTCAAAGGGATGGGAAAGTTTGAGGTATTTCATGCGAACAGAAATTTTCTGAGCCAATTCATTCTCACTTTCATCCTTAACCTGAATACCCGTTTTTGTAGATATCAAGTCCTTGATCGTCTGAAATACTTTCTCGTCCATAGTGGTCTCAATTTCCCATTGGTTTCCTTTCCAAAGCTAAAAGCAATAGACATGCCAAACCAAAACAGAAAAGGAAACCTGATTGTTTTATAGAGGTTACAAAAGGATCGGGAGGAAGGGAGAAGTTTAGATGGACGAGTTTTCGTGGAAAAGAAGGACGGAAAACGGTTTCTCGTAGAGACTCAGGAAACCTTTGGCTGGTGACAAGGTAAAAAAGCTGCTAAGAAAAAGTCATGAAAAATCTTTTCGCCTTAAACCGTGCTTTTTCATTTTGTCGCGGAGGGTTTGGCGGGGAATTTGTAGGGCTTCAAGAATATTTTTAATATTTCCTTTATTGCATTTCAACTCTTTCTTAATAAGTTCTTTTTCAAAATCAAACATTTTTTGCGCATAGGCCCCGACCTTTTCTCCAGATAGACTTGATGGGGAGGAAACTTCGGAAGCTGGGTTGGTAATGGACCAATCAAAGTCCAGACCCAAAATAAATTTTTCTGTTTCGTTTTTCAGTTCCCGTATATTCCCTTCCCAGGCTTGGCTTAAAAGATCCTCAATGACCTCTTTAGCGATTTGAGGAACAGATTGGTTATGTCGATGACAAGATTGTTTTACGAAATGATGGAATAGAAGGGGGATGTCTTCTTTTCGCTCCCTAAGGGGTGGAAGGAAAATTTGGACTACGTTCAAGCGATAATAAAGATCTTCTCTGAATTCATTACGGGCACTGGTTTTTCTCAAATCAACTTTAGTGGCAGCAAGTATCCGGATATCTAGAGGAATAGTCTTGTTTGAACCCATCCGTTCGACTTCCCTTTCCTGCAACACCCGGAGCAGCTTAACTTGTAAATGCAGGGGCATGCTTTCTATTTCGTCCAGAAATACCGTTCCACTATTTGCAAATTCGAACTTGCCGATTCGCCGTTGACTTGCCCCTGTAAACGATCCTGCCTCGTGACCAAACAGTTCGCTTTCGATGATGGTTTCTGGAATAGCGCCGCAGTTTATTGCCACAAAGGGTTTTTCTTTTCTATCGCTCTGTTGATGCAAACATTTTGCGACCAAGTCTTTGCCGGTTCCTGTTTCACCTAGAATCAGGACATCGGCATGAGAAGCGGCGACATTTCTAATCACCTGACGAAGGCGTTCAATCGCAGGAGATTTTCCAATAATTAGAGTTTCCGATTCCTCATATGCAACGATTTCAGCACGAAGTTTTCTTACTTCCATCACATACTGCCGTTTTTCCAAAGCACGTTTAACAACTTCCTGAAGCGATTCCGTTGCAAACGGTTTCTCGATAAAATCATAAGCACCGTCTCTTATTGCTTGTACCGCCATGCTGATACTCCCTTTTCCCGTGACAAGAACAACCGGTAACTCAGGATCCATCTCTTGTACTTTTTTCATAAGCGTTAATCCATCCATTTCAGGCATTATGATATCTGTGACTAGAATTCCCGGCCATTCTGGGGTAAGGCTTGAAAGAGCTTTCTTGGCAGAGTCATAAATGTCAACCTCACAGCCTATGTTATGGAGATTTCTTTTATATCCTAGGGCAACATTCTTTTCATCATCTACAACGATCACTTTTCCTTGAATTTTCGACATGAAAATCAGCACCTTAAAAATGGAAAATTTTTCAAGCAAACAGGAAAGACTTATCGACTAACTAGCACAAACCGGTTCAGCTATGCAAATGGTGTCATGGGCAAATACAAAAAGAATAATACCCTAATTATTAGCATGTTAGTAGAGGTTAAATTCTGATCAATTGCGAAAAGCATCAAACGGAGAGATTATTTTTGGCAAAAACAAGTTGAAAAACTTGACTTAAAAAAGGGGAGGGAACATCTGTTTTTATTTCAGTCAATTAGAAGGTTCTTTTAACTCCATAATTTCCATCATGGTTGCCATGTTCATTCAAAAGAAATATGATTAGCGATTGCTCCTGTTCGAGACACATAGCAACTACCATTAAGCCTTGCACCCTCTTCTATATTCATGACAGGAGAATGTACATCGCCTGTGATCGAGCCTCTAGAATGTACTTCTAGTTTTTTCAAGGCGGTCGCGTTACCGTTTATCTTGCCTTTGCAAACGATGAGGCCAGCTATAACGTTCCCTTCAACAACTCCAGCTTCGTTGATAATCAGGATATCACTGTTTATCTGGCCTTCAAAATTTTGATCAACACTTAAAGCTCCCTTGACTATCAAATCACCCTTGAATGTAGCTCCCTTACCCAGAAAGGTTCCTACAGGTTGGTTTTTACTTGAAAACATTTATTTTTACTTTCTGTGTGTAATATCGAGGCAAGGGATTCTAAGTGCCTAGCCTAGTTAAGTGAAGACCAAAATAAGCAAAAAAAGATTTTCTTTATTGCAAATGAAGCCGAATCTCTAAAATCAGCACTGGATTTTACAAGACTCAATAAATAAAAGGGGACATTAAAAAAAGTGTGTCTGTGGATTCAATTAAAAAATCTAACTATTCCAACAACTCAAAACTACTGTTTTCCTCACATCCATAGCGGATACATGCAAGAAAAGAACCAACGAGAAGGTCAATATAAATAACCTAATTAAGGCAAGAAGATTTATTGAAATGGCAAAAGTGGGTAGCAAAATGCACGAAAAACCGTCTGGATGAGTAAAAATCCGTGCATTTATGACGATCCGCATTATCCCGACCCAAGCATACCTATTGCTATGTTTTACATATGGACATATTCAGGCTATATGGCGTAATTTTTGCTTTCTCATTTTATTATTTAGGGTACCGCTTCCTTGTGGTGCTATTTAATTTTCACTTTGCTATGAACGAGTTGTCATATCGTAATAATATTTCAGGGGTACGAATTTTAATATCATGGTGAGAAAATATAAAGGCCCCGAAAAAGCGGCAATTCTATTAATGACCCTGGGGGAGGAAACGGCGGCATTGGTTTTAGCTAAAATGAATGAACGCGAAATCCAGACCTTGGGGAATTATATGTCTGCCCTCGGAGACGTTGATGAAGAGGTGATGGATTCCGTAAAAAAAGAATTTTATGAATTGATAGAAATGGGCGGTGGCGGTTTGGGTGTTGGCGGCGTGGATTTTCTCAAATCCGCATTGTTGCAAGCGATGGATCCTGCTAAGGCAACCGAAATTTTGAACAATATTACAACTCCCGGTGAAGAAATGGGCGGTGGCTTGGAGACCGTTCGTTCGCTAGAGCCGAAAGTTATTTCTTCATTTCTTATTAGCGAACATCCGCAAACAGCGGCAATCATTTTGGCACATCTTGATCCATCTATTGCAAGTTTGACCATCCGTGAGCTTCCGGAAGATCACCGGGTCGAGATCATTCATCGGCTTGCAACTCTTGAAAGAGTGGACCCCTCAGTTATTCGTGCTCTCGATGAATCACTACAGGCGGAGTTTGTGGCTTCCGGTTCTGTTTCTGGTAATAAACTAGGGGGGATAGAGGTTGCTGCGGCTGTTATGGGTTCGCTGGATCGTACGACTGAAACAACTATCCTTACTTCCATGGATGAAATGGACCCCGACTTGGCACAAGAAATCCGCAACCTGCGATTTACCTTTGAAGATATACTTAAGATTGATGATAATGGAATTCAGATGATTATGAAGGAAATCAATCAGGAAGATCTTTTGGTTGCTCTGAAAACCGCTACTGATGATCTTAAGGCAAAATTGTTCAGCAACATGTCTGAACGTGCAGGGTTGATGCTCAAAGAGGACCTAGAGTCTTTAGGGCCGACAAAAATTAGTGACGTAGAAAAAGCTCAGAAAAAAATTATTGCAATTTGTAAGAAACTGGAAGAAGACGGTAAGCTTATTATAGGTGGCAGTGACGATATGGTTTGACCCGAGAGGCTTGAAAACTATATTTGCGATCCAGTTTCTTCAGCAAACGAGATCAATGGACATTTTTTTTCAAAGTTTGCATAAATTTCCGAATGCATATTCTAGAGCGAAAATCCTAAATCTCATTTGATGGTGGCAATTTGGTGACACTGTGATTACACTAAATAGCCGTTGCTGGGATGTGTGAAAGGTGATTCTCCGCAACTAATTGCCTTTATTGTGTACAAGCATGTCTGCTAAGTTTACTTTTCTCATTTACCTAAGATACGGATTACCTACATTAGCATTTGCCCTACCGCAGGAGGGACAGATCACCGGTGGTTCAGGGACAATTAGACAACCTACCCCACCTCACTACAGATCAAACAGAACACTAGTCAGATGAGCATTAACTGGCAAAGTTTCAGCATAGGCGCAAAACAGAATGTGGCTTTTAACTGCCCACTAATATCGGGACGTTCAGGTCATCACTCTCACTTCCGCAGAAAACTACAAGCTGTTTATGAACAACCCACTTTTGCAACGGCGAAGAAGAGATTGGGGCAAGTCAGTTGAGGGTATGAATTTGTAAAACTCGTTGCGCTCCTGGTATCCATAATTGAGTGCCTGCCTGGATCTTTGAGGGATCCTGAATATAATTAATGTCCTGTAAAAGCTTCATATTTATATTATACCTTCTTGCAATTTGGTATAGGGTCTGTTTTTTTTGGACTGTGTGGTAGATTCCTTCCACAGAATGTGATCTATTGATAAATGGTAACATCTGGCACCCATACAAGGATAAAATGATTAAACTGAAAAATAATATGAGCGTGTTTTTCATTTTGAAAGGTGTAGTATTCAAGTCGCAAGTGCAACAGTTAGTGATTTTTTTTGAAGAATAACTCAACGGTGTTTTAAAGCAAACTGTTTTTCTGGGCCTATTAAAAAGTATAACTTAAACTCCGTAAACTCACCAGGATCGATATGATATTGGCTGACACAGGTGATATTTCAGGCAAAAAATTCACGATTATTGATGGATTCTACAGAGAGATTGAACGAAATTCCGTGAAATAACCATAGAGAAAGTTTCCTTAAACTCCTCATTTACACCTTTAAATGACGGTTTATGATTTCTTCTCCCAGGTTTTCCATTTCATCCGCAGCAACGCTTCGGCCTTTATCAAGAATGCAGAAATTTTGCGCGACCCGGCGGGCAAACGGTAGCTTTTGCTCCACAAGTAAAATAGTCAACCCCTTTTCCTTATTGAGGCGAATAATGATGTCGCCAATTTCATGCACAATATTGGGTTGGATTCCCTCGGTCGGTTCATCCAGAATCAGAAGTTTGGGATCAAGAGTTAAAGCCCTTCCAATAGCCAGTTGTTGCTGTTGACCTCCTGAAAGATCGCCTCCACGACGATTTAGCATTTGTTTTAAAACTGGAAATATTTCAAAAATAAAATCTGGAATTTCCTTAAGACCATCGCCACGAGCGAGGAGACCCACACGAAGGTTTTCTTCCACACTTAGCTGGGTAAAAATCTCGCGGCCTTGAGGAACATAACCGATTCCCTTATGGGCTCGTAATTCAGCGGGTTTATCTGCCAACTCATCCCCATCTAAATTAACCGAACCGGATTCTACAGGTAACAGACCCATAATGGATTTGAGCAGAGTGGTTTTTCCTACACCATTTCTCCCCATCAAACAGGTACAGTTTCCTACCAGGACATTCAGGTTAACATCCCAAAGAGTATGGCTTTCACCATAGAATTGATTTAAATTTTGGACTTTAAGCAATTTAACTTCCCAGATAAACTTCTATTACTTTTGGATTATTTTGAACTTCTTCCATTTTCCCCTCTGCCAGCACATGTCCTTCATGCAAAACCACTACCCGATTTGCGATGGATCGAATAAAATCCATTTCATGCTCCACCACCACTACAGAATGTTTTCCGGCCAAGGATTTTAATAACTCAGCCGTATGTTCCGTTTCCTGATGTGTCATTCCTGCAACCGGTTCATCAATCAGTAATAGCCGAGGATCTTGCGCTAAAAGCATTCCAATCTCTAACCATTGTTTTTGTCCGTGAGACAAAAGACCTGCACGAAGATCCTTTTGATCTTTCAAACCGATCGTTTCCAAATCCTCTTCAATAGTTTCCCGTTGTTCACCATTTAAGGGTTTGATTAAAGATTGCCAAATACCTTTATTGGTATGAAGAGCTAGCTCTAGATTTTCAAAGACAGTGTGATTAAGAAATACGGTTGGTTTTTGAAACTTCCGCCCGATTCCAGCATGGGAAATTTCAAATTCTGTCATTTGGGTAAGGTCGAGGTTTTGACCAAAAAATACGGTACCTTTGTCTGGACGGGTTTTTCCTGTGATCACATCCATCATGGTTGTTTTTCCTGCTCCATTGGGTCCAATGATGCAGAGCAATTCCCCATCATCCACAAAGAGATTCAAATCGTTTAAAGCCTTGAACCCATCGAAACTAACCGTGACCTCTTCAATATAAAGTATGCAACCATGTCGGGTATCGATTAAATCGTCTTTGACATGTGCTCCAGAACTATCCATTTTGATTTCCTTTTCTTTTGATCCTCAGCCGAGAAAAAATACCGACAAATCCTTTTGGGAAAAAAAGGGTTACAACAATAAACAAAATGCCTAAAAAGTAAAGCCAATAATCTGGAGCGGCAACTGTGAACCAGCTCTTAGCACCATTTACCAGTCCTGCTCCTACAAGAGCTCCACTCAAAGTCCCTCGCCCACCAACCGCAACCCAAATTGCCATTTCAATTGAGTTGGAAGGTTGCATTTCACTGGGATTTACAATACCGACCTGTGGCACATAAAGGGCTCCGGCAATACCACAAATAAATGCAGAGATTGTCCAAATGGCGAGTTTGTAATTCAGCGTATTGTAGCCGGAAAACATCACTCTATTTTCGGAATCTCGGATAGCAGTTAAAACTCGACCCACTTTGGACTGCACCACAAAACGCGCAACCACATAAAAAAAGAAAAGAACAACAGCCGTAAGAATATATAAGCTCATCTTGGTTGAAGGCTCTTGCAAAGAATATCCAAGAATCCGCTTGAAGTCGGTTAGACCATTATTGCCACCGAATCCAGTATTATTGCGAAAAAACAAAAGCATGAGCGCATAGGTCATCGCCTGAGTAATAATGGCAAAATAAACTCCTTTGATTCTGGATTTAAAAGCAAAATAACCAAAAATAAATGCAAACAAACCCGGCAAAATCAAAATAACAAAAAAGGTAAAAATAAAACTGTCAAAACCCCACCAATACCAAGGTAATTCTTTCCAGTCTAAAAAAACCATAAAATCAGGCAGGTCACTTTTATAAACACCTTCTTTTCCTATGCTCCGCATTAAGTACATACCCATTGCATATCCACCCAGAGAAAAGAAAACCCCGTGCCCTAGACTGAGAACACCCGTGTAACCCCAGATCAAATCCATAGCTAAAGCAACCAATGCGTAACATAAATATTTTCCAAATAAAGAAAACATATAGTCCGGGATATGTAGGAAGGAGTCTTCTGGAGCAAAAATATTTAAAAGTGGTAATAAAACGATTGCAATCCCTAGCAAGGAAAAAGTAAAAAGCCATCCCTTTAAAGAATGTAATTTTATTATTTTTTTAATCATTAATTAATTGTCAACCATTCGACCTTTCAGGGCGAATAATCCCTGCGGTCTTTTTTGAATAACTACAATAATTAGAACGAGGACTATGATTTTTCCTAATACGGCTCCTGCAACGGGTTCTAAAAATTTATTAAAAATCCCCAAACTCAATGCACCCGCTACAGTACCAGCAATATTTCCAACTCCACCAAGTACGACTACCATGAAAGAATCCACAATATATAATTGTCCTAATTCCGGACCTACATTACCAATTTGCGATAAGGCAAGTCCCCCGAGTCCTGCTACACCTGAACCCAGACCGAAGGTATACATATCCACTTTATAGGTTGAAATACCCATGCAAGAAGCCATCTCTCGATTTTGGGTGACAGCTCGCACCTGAAGTCCTAATGAAGTTTTTTGCAATAGCATCCAAATAGAAATCACTACTCCAACAACAAAAATAATAATTGCGATTCGACTATAAGGAAAAACTACTCCATTCATTACCTCCACTCCACCAGACAGGAAAGAAGGATTTGCTACTTCTACATTTTGCGCACCAAATACCAATCGAATGGTTTGAATTAAAATCAAACTAATTCCCCAGGTTGCGAGCAAAGTTTCTAACGGTCGTCCGTATAGGTGGCGAATAATTCCTCTTTCCAAAATAATGCCGACTAGAGCACTACCAAGAAAGGAAACAGGGATCGCAGCAATCAAGTACAACTCAAAATATCCTGGAAGATATTCTTTAAACAAATTTTGCACAACAAACGTCAAATAAGCTCCCAGCATCAGCATTTCACCATGGGCCATATTAATAACTCCCATAAGACCAAAAGTAATGGCCAAACCTAAAGCGGCGAGGAGTAAAATACTTCCGAGGCTCAAGCCATAAAAAAGGTTCGCTGCCTGGTTTTTAAAGAACTGGCGCTTTTCAATTTTGGCAATAGCATTGGACGCAGCATCTCGGATCTCAGAATCGCTTTCCAGAAACTCATCTTCTTCATTTTTTTCGAGAACGTTCTCTAATGCAGTCTTAAAGTCATTGTTACCGAGGTTTGTTATAGTTTGAATAGATTGCAGTCGCTTGCTTTTATCATCACTATTTAATCCTTCCTTTGCCAGAACCAATAAAAATAGGTTGCGAATCTCATCCTGAGTTTCCTTTTTCAAAGCTTTTTCTATTAACTCAACCAGATTGTTAGACGACCTTTTTAACAGATCTTGTGCTGCTGATAGTCGAATTTCGGGGTCATCCGAAAATAATTTCAATTTCCCTATTGCTGTAGATAAAAGTCTTCTGACTGCATTATTAATGCGAGGCTTTCTCAGATTTAAAGAACCTAACTCTACAGGCTGACCGGTCAATGCATCGTGTCCCTTGTCCTTGGCTTCATTTAGGATAATAAGGGCATCATTGTCACTTATTCTAAGACGCTTTTCTTTTAAAGCCTCCATAACAGGGATCGCTGCTGGGTTTCCCATATTACCAAGGGCTTTTACGGCCAGTTTAATTTTGGACCGACTTTTGTTTCCAAGATCCTTTAAAGTAATCTCAAAGTCATTTGCTTCGACCGTGGAGATTAAAAAAAAGCCCATCGTCAAAAACACTACCAGCGCAAAAACAAGTTTTGAATTTCCAGAAATTTTCAAGTTGAGACTCAGGTAGACGAGGTTTAAATTAATAAAATGATTTTTTATTACAACAACAAAATCCCTCCATTAAATGGAGGGATTCCAGTAATATATTAAAATGCTTTTATCGGAATAAACTCCCCCTAGGCTCCACAAATAAACCTTGGAGGAACAAGGTAAAGATTTGGGAGCCTAAGGAAAATAACTAATCCATTAAAACTTTGCGTTTTTGCAATTACCACATACCCAGGGGTAGGTCCAATCTGCGACTTTTTTCGCGCTATCTGGTATGAAGGGACTCCAGGCTTGTGCCCGGATAGGCCCCTTGGTTTTCCAAACGACTTCAAATTGGCCATCTTCTTGTATCTCGCCTATGACAACAGGTTTGTGCAAGTGATGATTTTTTGCATCCATTGTAATTTCAAATCCAGATGGAGACTGGACAGTTTGTCCTCCTATAGCCTGTCGTACAGCGTCAACATTTGTAGTCCCCGCCTGTTCTACAGCTTGCGCCCACATTTTTATACCAATATAAGTTGCCTCCATAGGGTCATTAGTCACGCGTTTGCTACCCCCTGGAAGCTTATTTTTTTTAACATAGGCTTTCCATTTTTTTATAAACGCCTTGTTCTTGGAGTTTTCAATGGACATAAAATAGTTCCAGGCTGCAAGGTGTCCAACCAAAGGCTTAGAGTCAATGCCCCTCAACTCTTCTTCCCCCACTGAGAACGCAACTACCGGAATGTCTTCAGCTTTGAGTCCTTGGTTTGCTAGCTCTTTATAAAAGGGGACGTTGGAATCTCCATTAATAGTAGAAACCACTGCCGTTGGTTTGCCAGCGGCGAATTTCTTTATGTCAGCCACGATGGTTTGGTAATCACTGTGGCCAAAAGGCGTATAGGCCTCCATGATATCTTTTTTATTGATTCCCTTAGACTTGAGGAAATAATTTAAAATTTTATTCGTGGTCCGTGGATAAACATAATCGGTTCCCAACAAAACAAACCGTTTGGCTCCGCCACCGTCTTCACTCATTAAATACTCAACTGCTGGGATAGCCTGTTGATTGGGAGCAGCCCCCGTATAAAAGACATTATAAGAAGACTCTTCACCTTCATACTGTACAGGATAAAATAGCAGCCCATTCAATTCTTCAAAAACAGGAAGAACAGATTTTCTGGAAACAGATGTCCAGCAACCAAAAGTAACCGCAACCTTTTGCTTTTGTATCAGTTCACGGGCTTTTTCCGCAAACAAGGGCCAATCTGATGCAGGATCTACCACCACGGGTTCAAGCTTCTTCCCCAAAACGCCACCTTTAACATTGATCTCCTCAATCGCCATCAGAGCCACATCTTTTAACGATGTCTCACTGATTGCCATGGTTCCGGAAAGAGAGTGCAAAATTCCAACTTTAATAGTATCTGCTGCCTGTGCTGTTACGCTGGATATAAAAAATATGACAGCAATGAAAAACAGCTTCATTTTATTTAGATTGATATTGTTCATTTTTAACCATCCTTTTATTTATAGTCCTGAAAGATATTAATTCGTCTAACATCAAAAAAGAATCATCCGCTACAATTGGAATTGAAGGCCAATCTTGAAAGTATCTATGGTATCCGCATTCGAACCATTTCGATCGGCAGAGTAGGTCGTAGTAATTTTTGCGTCCTGCCCATCGATAATGTAATTCACTCCACCTTCTGTAACAGTGCGATTTCCACCATCCCCAGTTATATGATCCCGGGCAAAATGCTGATACCGCACGTAAGGTTGAAACTTTCCCCAACCGATTTTCTGGGGGAGCAAATAACTTGCCAGAGCCAAATAACCTTCACCCTGAGTCAGGGAGGCATCTGTTTTGTCATCTAAATCATAATCGTAGTAAGCTCCTTCCAGGTTGACCACGCCGCCATTTCCTAGCTTTTTCTCCATGAGGGCATCTACATTCCACCCGGTAAAGTCCCCTGCAGTGGTTGCTGTGCCTGCACCATCCCCCTCATGCTGAACGACAAAAGCCACGGCTAAAACATCTTTTGCCCCATGATAAGCACTGGTGGTGTAGTAACCGGCCTCAGGATCCCAAAAATTGTAAGTAATCCGGGCAGCATGAAGAAAGTTATCACCTCGGTCAGGGTTAGTATTGGCGTTAGTTGAATTTGTCCGCCCCTCAAACAAACCATAAGACCATTTAAACTTTCCTCCTCCATACTCTTTCATAATGGCCACACCGTTGTCGCGACCGGCAAAAATCGCTGGATAGGCCTGAACAACGGGGAAGTCGAAAGCGTTTAGAAAGTAGGGGCCATCCAGGTTGGACCTGTCACTAGGAGGAAGGAACCTGCCGGCCCAAACATCAAACCCTTTAATAGAAAATTTAGCTACTGCATCCAAAACACGTACAGATTGATCCGAATTCAAAGACGCAGTACTGTTTCCATTAGAAAGTTCGGTATTAAACTCAAGGGTTATATTTTCATGTACTTGGCCCGCAGTATAGAGCCTCATATTATCTAAGTTGATATCGGAAGAATTATCTGCTCCATTCGGAGCTCCACCTTCTGTAATAGCAAAGGAACTTCTAATTCCCATACCAATACTGAACCATTTGTTATCACCAATTTTCACCTTTGCAGCTGCAAAAGCAAAAACCAAAGTCGGAACCCCTAAGCTCAGCAAAAACACTGCTGAAGCACTGAATAATTTACGTGTAAAACCTGAGAACATACTGACTCCTCCTCTTTTCATTTAATCTGAAAATTAAATTGTTTGAGATGGCGTCGCGGCGGGGCGGTGGTCCAAATAACTTATTAATTCATTTCAAAAATCTGAAGTTTTAGTCGATTGGGATGGCATCGCGAGAGGGCGGTGGTCCAAAAAAAACGAATATGACTTTTAACACATGACGATTGAAAAAACTTTTATTTTCTTCATTTATTTTTTAACTCGGAGCTTTTTATTGTTCTGGTTACCTGAACCTTCCCAACATTTCCTTTATGAAAATTTATGGTCAATTTACCGGTAAACAGTGTTTTTGCTAACTCGTTTAGTAAATCAATTAATTCCTTCAAGTCTGGCCCTCCTACAACCAACCCTCCATTTTAAAATTTTTAGTTAGACATTATGCGATATATAGCAATAATTATTCCTTTTTAAGTTTTCGACCTAAAATATTATTTTTACTGCCTGTGGGACGGGTTAGCTAAATTTCTTAACCTGTTTACTGATTTTAAATGCTCAAACTTGTAGCACCATTAATGTGATTATGCTTAAATCTAGGGCTTTTAGGTGGGATGTAGAGAATTAGTGCCTATGTCTTAAGTTTTCTTCAAATGGAAGCAGCATGAAGGAGGGGCGGATTTGCAGTTTAATATTTGGCTTTATGTAAACGCATCAAAAATGACAACCCATTAAAGCAAATCATCGAAAAGTTTGTTTTGTTGGGTTTTATACTCTTCATCGTTAAGAAGTTTTTTATCATAAAGGTATTTTAGGTGCTCTAGTTTTTTCTCCAATATTGGGTTGAAATTATTGTTTGAAGAATCAGTTTTTATGTTTTTAGAGGTCTCAATCTTTTGTTTCGGAACAGGTAGCTGTCTGTTTGCGACAATCCAGTTTCTCTGAAAACGTTTGCCTTTATTAGCACCCGACTTAAAATAAAGTTGACCTTTTTTAGGGATCAGCTTCCAGGCAAAGACATTCCACCTGCGGACATCATTTCTTTTGAAAAAAGTTTCCCCGTGAATCGAGTCAAAACGCCAGTTTAAATGCTTTCGAAAGGAAAAGGTATGTCCAGACGTTTTCATTCCTTCATTTCTAAGTTCAAAATGGATGATTTTATCCGGGCCAACTCCTTTAAACGCTTTTTCAAGAATGGGTACCATTTTCTTAATTTCAGGTTTGGAAAAAACTTTTTCTTCCTTGCTACCCAAATAATCTTCTTTATATTTCAAGGAAAGCAAATGGTATTCAATTTCAGTACGGAGAATTTTTACAGGATGATTGAGCTTAAACTTTTTGGTATTGAAGTTACCATGCTCTATGGGTTGATAGCTGATTTTTATTTTAATATCTTTATTCTTTAAAGAAGCGCTTTCGACTGTTCCATAAATAATGAGGATGAAGAATAGGGAGCAAATTAATCCTCTTGGGAAAGCCTGAGTTAACACCATGTTTTATATCCAAAAAAATACATTTATCTTCAACTACAAATTAATCAGAGGAGTCCCTGCTCAACAATAAATTTTTCTACCTGATCTGCTCCAACATCGTTTTTTATGCTAACAAATAGGAAAGGGTTCTCCCCGCGCATTTTTTTTGCATCACGTTTCATAATATCGAGTGAAGCTCCTACATGTTGAGCAAGGTCAATCTTATTTATTATCAGCAAGTCCGATTGGGTGATGCCAGGCCCGCCTTTTCTAGGAATTTTATCTCCTGCAGCCACATCAATAACATATAGAGTCAGGTCTGAAAGTTCGGGACTGAATGTTGCGGCAAGGTTATCGCCACCACTTTCCACAATGACCATATCCAAATCGGGAAAGGTTCGACACAATTCATCAATTGCGGATAAATTGATGGAAGCGTCCTCTCTGATCGCTGTATGCGGACAACCTCCGGTTTCCACTCCTTTGATCCGTTCTTCCTGCAAGGCTTGATTTCGTATCAAAAACTGTGCATCTTCCTTCGTATAAATATCGTTGGTCACAACAGCAATTTGATACTTTTCTCTCATGCGCTTACACAATGTATTTACTAAAGCTGTTTTTCCAGACCCAACGGGTCCGCCAATTCCAACCCTCAGCACCTGTTTCATTAAATTCTAGGACCTGAATAATCGTGTGTATTGAGTTTCATGTAATGCGCTGGCTATTCCTTGGCCAGGAGAGGTATAACCTACTTCTTCGTCTTCCAAAGATAATCCTTTTGTAACACAGTTTGGAATAATATTAATAAAGGAAGATAAAATCCTTTGCCCGCTGGTTTGCCCAATGGGTACTAGTTTGATTGCAACTAGTACTTGATTCTCCGCCCACATCCGCAAATATCCTAAAGCCGCATTATGAAGAGATATTTCCCATCGAACCGCACCTAAAGTAAACAAGGATAAGAAACAGGCCCTGGGTTTCTTTTTCCACTCCTCTGCTTCTGCTATACCCAAGTCTACCAGCAACCGCGAGAGTGCTTGTGCAAGTTGTTGTTCTTCTCCCTGTAGTTCTTTGGAATCCCGATTAGCAAAAAGAAAATCATTCCAATAAAGCACCTTATTTTTATCCTGAAATGACCATCCATCATATAAGCGTGATAAAAGTGGGACATCCAGATATGTTAGAGAGTTTTCAAGTAGGCCTTGGATCCACAAAGAAGTTGAAGTTTCATCAAAGACCCATTTTGAATAGACAGCAAATTCCAAACCTTGGGAGTAAGCATAGGCCCCCACGGGAAGAGTAGAACTGCACAATTGAAGTAGGCGCAAAGTTTCTTCAGGCCGTTCGGAATTCATTTATGTTTCGCCATGGTGAGAATGAGCGTGTGCGGAATGGCCACCATACGCTCCTCCTTCTGGTTCAAAAGGAGCAAGTTCATGCTTCACAAAAAGGCCTAGAGAGTGGACCATCTCTTCCAACACATGATCCCTTTGAATCCTGATCCAACCCTCGCCAATTTGGACAGGAATATGCCGGTTACCCAAATGATAGCAGGCACGTGTTAATAAAAAAGGATCTGAAGTGGTAACCAGAGCAACCTCTTCGTCGGAAGCTCGAACTTCAATAATCAATCCATTATCTGCACGCAAATAATCACCGTGCCGCAAAACACTTCCTCTCTCCAGCATCAATGCCGCCTCCTGATTGTCATCCAGAAAAATTCTTAATCGGCTCTTTTGCCTTTTATTAAAAGGAAGGGTAAGACTCAAAGAAGTTGTAGCAGGCTCGTTGAGTTTTTCTGTTATTGTTAGCATGAGTTATCACTAAAAAAGAAAATACCTTTGCGCCAGTGGTAATTCAATAGCAGGCTCACAAGTTAATAACTCACCATCGGCTCGCACTTCATAAGTTTGTGAATCCACTTCAATTTTCGGTAGATAAGCATTATGAATGAGATCTTTTTTGGTAACGGAACGAGTATCTTTGACTGCAACCAGCCGCTTATGCAACCGCAATTTCTCACCCATTCCAGTTTCAGATGCTGCTTTTGATACAAAACTCACGCAGGTTTCACTACGTGCCCCTCCCAATGCTCCAAACATGGGACGATAGTGAACGGGTTGCGGTGTGGGGATTGAAGCGTTGGGGTCCCCCATGGGTGCGGCTACGATCATTCCTCCTTTTATGATCATAGCGGGTTTGGCACCAAAAAATGCCGGTTTCCACAAGACAATATCCGCCAGTTTTCCCGTTTCGATCGAACCCACTTCATGGCTGATTCCATGCGTGATGGCAGGGTTTATCGTATACTTGGCCACATAACGTTTGGCACGAAAATTATCATTCTGGGAGGAATCGGGGGTTAACGGACCTCGTTGCACTTTCATTTTGTGGGCGGTTTGCCAGGTTCTGCAGATCATCTCCCCTACTCGTCCCATGGCTTGAGAGTCAGAAGCAATCATGCTGAACGCTCCTAGATCATGAAGGATGTCTTCAGCAGCAATGGTTTCTCGTCTGATCCTCGATTCGGCGAACGCAACATCCTCAGGAATTTTAGGGTCAAGATGATGGCACACCATGAGCATATCCAAATGCTCATCGATTGTGTTTACCGTATAAGGTCGAGTCGGATTAGTTGAGGATGGCAGAACATTCATTGCCCCACAGGCTTTAATAATATCCGGCGCGTGCCCTCCTCCAGCCCCCTCGGTATGATAGGTGTGTATGGCTCGGTTTTTAAACGCCGCTAAAGTATTTTCTACAAAACCTGATTCATTTAAAGTATCGGTATGAATTGCAACTTGCACATCGAATTGGTCAGCTACCGTTAAACAGTTATCGATTGAAGCAGGAGTCGTCCCCCAATCTTCATGCAGCTTCAATCCCATAACCCCTGCAATCACCTGTTCTTCAAGTGCGGCAGGGAGACTGGCATTTCCTTTACCCATAAATCCAAAGTTCATTGGTAATTCTTCGACGGCTTGATACATACGCTGAATATTCCAGGGACCCGGCGTGCAGGTGGTAGCATTGGTTCCAGCAGAAGGACCGGTTCCACCACCGAGCATTGTAGTGACGCCAGACATAAGAGCCTCATCGACTTGTTGTGGACAAATGAAATGGATATGAGCATCAATAGCACCAGCAGTTGTAATGAGACCTTCCCCTGCGATGGCTTCTGTACCAGGACCAATAATAATGTCTACATCAGGCTGTATATCAGGGTTTCCCGCTTTTCCAATTCCTACAATGCGCCCCGATTTAATTCCGATATCTGCCTTGACGATGCCCAAGTGATCCAGAATTAATGCATTGGTAATGACAACATCCATAGATTCTTCGGAAGTTCTCTGACTTTGTCCCATTCCGTCGCGGATGACTTTACCTCCTCCAAACTTAACTTCCTCACCATAGGAGGTTTTATCTTCTTCCACTTCGATCCAGAGATCGGTGTCTCCTAAACGCACTCGATCTCCTGTTGTAGGCCCATACATATCTGCATAAGCACGCCTATTTATTTCACTCATTTTTTTTCCTCCAACGGTCCCATAACATTTCCATTGAATCCAAATACATGACAAGAACCTGAAAAAGCAACCAATTCGACCTTTCGTTCTTGTCCCGGTTCAAATCGGACTGCAGTACCTGCAGGGATATTCAGGCGGAACCCTTTTGATTTTTCACGATCAAAATGTAAAGCATCATTCGTTTCAAAAAAATGATAATGCGATCCCACCTGGATCGGTCGATCTCCAGAATTTGAAACAATTATGCTAACCGTTTTCCTATTTTTGTTGAGGGTAATATTCCCTTCATTCACTTTGATTTCACCAGGAATCATTTCCATTCTCCTTTTAGGGAATCGGGTTATGGACAGTAACCAGTTTCGTGCCATCTGGAAAAGTGGCTTCTACTTGAACTTCATGGATCATTTCAGGAATACCTTCCATCAACTGCTCACGTTTAAGTAAAGTTGTCCCATAATGCATCAAGTCTGCAACACTTTTTCCATCGCGGGCAGCCTCCAGAATGGCTGCTGAAATATAGGCAACCGCTTCCGGATAGTTGAGCTTCACACCACGAGCTAACCTTCTTTCAGCTAACAATCCAGCTGTAAAAATCATCAGCTTGTCTTTTTCCCTAGGGGTAAGCTCCATCTTTTTCCTCTCTTTACATTGATAACTAAATGCTCATATTCAAAATAAATTATTACGTAATATCAAGTTTTCCAAATGCGCGGTTCTACTGCTTCATAACCAATTACTTCCTGACGCAATATTTTCCAGGCACTAATAAAACAATTTCTAGCCCTCTCCACACTATTCCCCAAAAAATAACAGAGAATAGTACCATCCATTTGAGTTACAGAAAATAATTCTTGATCGGTTGAAGCATTTGTTATCTTTCTTAATGAATCCAATAATTCTGTTTTATCAGTTACACAAACCATACTTCCGATAACGGGAAAACCTTGCAACCCCCATTTTGCCTTGAGAGTATGGTCATCTCCTTTTAGCCATAGACGCTCAATCCGTAAAGGTCTGCCATTCCGCCAAACTTCAAAACGCTGGTCCAACTCACCGTGACTAAAGCATTCGTCAGATGCAGGTCGCCCCTGACATGAAATTTCCCAGCCTAAAAAATTACTATTGCAGGACAGTTCAATTTTAGTCTTAATCTGTGCCCTGGCACCGGAAAATATAATATTTTCCGATGGGAACCATTCCAAAGTTCCATTAGACACAACTTTAATAATCTGTTCCTGCTTGGCCACCGGCCCAGCGCTCCGGTAAAACTTTCCCGCCGCCGGAGTTGTGATCAAAGCATGGGCATTTGAGTTCACATCCACACAAATATTTAAACGATCTCCCCCAACAACTCCGCCGGGCGGATGTAATATATAAACGTGACAGGCTCCATTAAGCTCTGGATAAAATGGTTTCTGTACTTGCAAAGGCCCATAGTGCTTGCGATGGCTCAGAATAGTCTTGTTGTTAGACTTAGAAAACTTCAAGTCCAGTCGAGCCCTCCATTCTGCATCCAGTAATTTTCCTTTTAATTTAGCAGTTGGCATATACCCAAAAAGCCCCTAGGCAAAAGTTTGCTATTAAAATCATGATCCGCAAACCTCTTACAAGAGAAATAGCCCTTTTATTTAACCCGTAAAAGATAGCTCCCAATAAACCCCCAAAGGTCACCATGGAGATTAAGGCCCCAAAACTAAATATAGAAATATAAGCTAAGCCCAGCCAGGGCGAATCGAAATTGCCAATTGGTATTAACCCTATTAAAGGAGCTGACCCAGCCAGTCCATGAATCATGCCAACCAAAACGGCACCCTGTTGGTGTTTGGATTCATAATGAGCAGGCACTTTTTTTACTTCTTCAAACAACTTTCCACAATCTGATTTTGGGAGAAATTTTGAGGTGAAAATTAGTCGGCCCTGACTAAGCAAACCCCAAAGACCCCACAAACCAATTCCCATCAACATATAGCCTACAAGTTTCTCACCAAAATGGCTAAGACTATCAAGATTGGCTATCCTCAGCGATAGCACACAAATACTAACCACCAATAAGGTTAAACCATGACCCATAGCCCAGCGGCAACAAAGCCCTAGCATCTTTCGCGATCTTGAAGAAGTTTCAGACAACCCCGAAACTGCCATTATATGATCAATGTCAAATGCGTGTAAAACGCCCAAACCAAAAGCAACTGAAGAAAACGCGACCACTCCACCACTGGGTATCATAATTTATCCATACTTTAATAAAGTTGTCTTCCTGGCATCTTGGGATGCCCGAGAAGATAGGAATAAAATTTCCAATTGTCTTTAAGTAAGAATGTAACATTGTTCATGGATTAAGTAAAAATCACACCTACATCGATATCCGGTCTCATTATATTCCCGTTAAATTGTAAGGGGTTGTATACTTTTACAAATAACTCTCTTTTTTCATCTCATTTTATCAGCATTTGATTTTGTCAGACACGATCTGCATCAACTCCTCAGCGAGCGGATACAAGTTCACCGTATCTTGTTTATTATATTCCAGCAATAAAGCCAATGCTTTTTCATCTCCATAGGTAACATATCGCTTCCATAGCTTGACGGCAATTCCTCTTCTTTTGGTTCGAGGATCGATCCTATCGATGCCAAAAGTATTCTCCAAAACTTTCAAGTTGGCTTTCAGACCAAGCCTTCTGGCAAATAGATATAGGTCGATAATCGGCACATTGGGAATAACGCCGAGAAACTCTCGTTTTATTCTGGGCACATCAAACTTCCTGCCGTTAAAGGTTATCAGCATCGTACAGCCCGCAAAAGCCTGCGCTAAGTTCTCCCTATTCAAATCTTTCCCCTTCACGAACTGTTGACATTCAATGGATCCTTCCTTTGGCTGATACAGTCCCAACACACTTATTGGTCCATTAAACCGGGAAACTTCAATATCCAGGCATAAAGCTGTTTTCTTATGCCGCTCATACAACTCGCGCCAGTAATGAAGAGGAAGGACCATGATAGAGAGCGAGCTTCCTTTCTTAATAAACTTTTCCCTACACCTTTTGCACTACAATCTTTAAATACCTCCCACCAAGTTTTTATTTTGATATAAATGAACGATAATTTTGAACCGTTTGCTGATTTCTTCCACAAATACGAAACGTTTGAGCGGGAAACCGTAGACGACATCATCAAACGATATTCCTCTACAGAATCCGAACGCCACCACACCATCTCCTCTCTTATTGATACCCGCTACAAACAACGAGATTTCGAACTGGAATCGCTGGAAGTAAAATCCAAAAAAATTCTCAAACAACTCCAAGGAATCCATATCCAGCGCATGCTTGAAGAACTGCAATGCTTCAAAGATGTGATTGCTCTTCAAAAACGCCTTAAAACAAGCAACTAGGTGTGAAAGATAAACAAAAACACAATTTTAATCTTGTATGAATTATCTGGTACGTTCACTCATTTATACAGACGATTAGGCTACAAAGTTATCCAAGTGGATACACAGCTTGATGGATCGGATGTGCGCTTGTTAAAGAAATTTGAAATGAGAATCATTGGAATTCTTGCATTTCCTCCCTGCACTCATTTTTCAGGAAGTGGTGCAAGATGGTGGAAGAAAAAAGGAGACAAGCCACTTCTTGATGCTCTCAGCATGGTTGATGCAGTTTTAAGAATGGTACAAATATATCAACCTGATTTTTGGATGCTTGAAAACCCTGTTGGAAGATTACGGCACTTTATAGGAAAGCCAGCTTATATGTTCAATCCTTGTCAGTATTCAGGATATCTGGATAATCCTGATGATGAGGCTTATACGAAAAAAACCTGCCTTTGGGGGATATTCAATGTTCCTCAACCAAAACCTGTGTATCCAAAGCATGGCAGTATGATGCACAAGCTAAAGAATCCAAAAACGGGAAAGTATTATTCATTTACAGGCGAAAAAGTAAAAAACTGGAGAAGCAAGACTCCAGAAGGGTTTGCCCGTGCTTTTGTTGAAGTTAATCCCTTGCAAAATCCAGAAATGGGGAGTGGCTTCTCACACAGTTAAACGATGAGTATTTTGGCTAACTTTTTATGACACTTCCAACAACTGAGGAGAAACTAAGAAAACTGGCTCCGGTTTCTCCAAATGATACTGATCTTGCATGGCTTTTTTATTTATCCAGTGAAGGAAAAGATCGTCAGGAAGCGGATGAGATTTTTGATATTCTTCTACATCAAAAAATTAATAAGGATTATAGGGAAAAAATAATCCTCGATCCACCAAGTGCTATTGATTGCAACGGCACCTACCAACTTGGAATGGTGGACTACCCTCCAGGAAATTCGTTCTGTTCTTTTGGCCTTAGAGAAAATGAATGGATCAAACATCTTCTTATTACAGGTATGACAGGAACCGGGAAAACCAATCTCACCTTTCTTTTGCTTAAAGAACTCCTGAAACACCGCAAACCTTTTCTCATTTTTGATTGGAAGCGCAATTACCGCGATTTGCTTCAACTCCAAGAATTCAAAACCACACAGGTTTTCACCGTTGCCAAGAAAGCCAAACCTTTTCACTTTAATCCTTTATTACCTCCTCCCTCGGTTGAGCCTGGTGAATGGCTTATGAAACTTGTAGACGTTATCAAACACGCGTACTTCGTTGGTGAGGGGGTGGAATACCTTTTGCGCGAAGCAATTGATTGGGAATACGACCGTACGGGAATGTTTGATGAAAAACCGAATCAAACACCTCAATTTTATCAAATCAAGGAATATGTCGGACGGCAGCGACTCCAGGGCAGAATGTCTTTGTGGAAGGCCTCTGCTCTTCGAGTTTTAGAAAGTTTATGTTTTCGTCATGGTCTTGGGCAAGTCGTCAACTGTGAAAATGAATGGGATTACGACCATCTTCTTAGTTCCAATATTATTTTAGAACTCGATGCTTTGTCTGATGCAGATAAGATATTTCTTACTGAAGCAATTATTTTATGGATTTATGAATATCGCAAAAATCAGGGTAAACGTGAGGAGTTCAAACATGCTTTAGTAATTGAAGAAGGGCATCATATTCTTAGTCAACACAAAGAAAATGCAGCTGGGCAGGAAACAATAATGGAAACAAGCTTACGTCAGATTCGTGAGTTTGGAGAATCTGTTATCGTCATTGATCAGGAACCCTCGAAAATGAGCAACTCCATCAAGGCCAACACCTATACCAAGATTACATTCAACCTTGGAAATGGCAAAGATGTTGAGGAAATCGCGCGATGCATGAGCCTCAACAAAGAAGAATCTGAGTATATTGATCTGCTGGATGTTGGTAATGCCATTGTTTCTTTAAAAGGCCGGGTCAAAGTTCCTCTTCATGTAACGTTCCCTAAAATGAATCTTAAAAAAGGAGTGATTCAAGATGCTGATCTGTCTAATGCCTAATTTCATTTCTCCTTCCTTCCCAATTAATACATCCATTTAACCATGCGGCACATGAATGCCCTCATTATGGTTTTCCCTTACAGGGCGGTTCCCTAAAACCATATGGAACATTCATTCTTACGGCCCCATTAAAAGGATTTCTAAAAAAAGACAATCCGGAGGAAAAGAAAATGAGTGTTTATGACATCGTAACAAAAACCATTATGGAAAAACTGGAACAGGGAATCGTTCCTTGGAGGCGCCCCTGGAATGGACTTGGATCTCCAAAGAACATCGTCTCAAATAAAGAATATCAAGGCATCAACCGTTTTTTGCTGGATATCACTAGTTATGATTCAAATTACTGGCTCACCTATAAGCAGGCAAAGAAACTTGGCGGTTCTATTAAAAAGGGATCTCGCTATACACCTATCGTCTATTGGAACTGGCTTACTAAAAAAGATGAGAATAGTCAGGAAGAAACAAAAGTACCGCTGTTCCGGTTTTATCGTGGCTTTAACCTTGAGCAAACAGAAGGTCTGGAAAAAGTCCTGGCAGAATTAAAAGAAGAGGACCAAGCCAAAAAGCTAAACTTTGAGCCTCTCAAGGAATGTGAAAAACTCGTCAACTCTTACCCTAATGCTCCCCCTATTGAGCATGGCGGTAACCGAGCCTTTTATCACCCCACGAAGGATTACATCAAACTTCCCGAAAAAGAGAGTTTCCATTCCATCCCGGAATACTATTCCACCATCTTCCACGAACTGACACACAGTACGGGTCATCAGAAAAGATTAAACCGGAAAGGCATTACTAATCCTACTTGGTTTGGATCCTACGATTATTCCAAAGAAGAACTCGTGGCAGAAATGGGTGCCAGTTTTCTCTGTTCAATAGCTGGTATTGACAATGATACGCTGGAAAACTCTACGGCCTACATTCATGGATGGTTATCAAAATTAAGAAAAGACAAGAAGCTGTTGGTAACTTCTGCGGCTCAAGCGGAAAAGGCTGTGGGTTTAATCCGAAACAATACACCTGAACGCTTATAATAATGTCTGCAAAACGATTTTTTGATTTTTTGTTCTTTTTATTGTGTGTGCGGGTTTTTAATTTTTATGCATTTCAATACGCAGTAAATAACGCTTAATGAATTTATAAAGATTTATTTTGATTCTAATTATAGTTTAACCCACTTTGCTTTTATCCCAATTAGATTGATTTTCATATTCCCCAATATTTATATAATGAATGAGCTTTCCCTATTTTACTCCTCGAAACAGCCCACCCTCCCCCTGGGAAAGCAGCCATTCTATAAAAAAGTTGTAATGCAATCAATAATACTGATTCTGCTGATTCTGCCTTTATTTGTAAAGGTTTTCGGCTGATTCTGGTGTCTATATTTTACAATATATTTTTGTAGAGAGAGTGGGTTTATAGGGTTGTTTAGGTTTTAAGATTGTTTGGGATTAGTTTTGTTTATTGTTGGATTTTAGGTTTTTGAGATTTTGATTGTTTTAGTTTTGGTTCCTTTCGTCTGTTTCTTCTGATGTTAATATTCTATTTATTTCCATTTCAGCTTCTGTATATGGATTTGGGCATCCATTCTTCTTTTCGCTCATTTGATAACCGAATTTGTTTTTTTCTTCCATAGGCTCTTTCCTAATGGGCTATTAGATAAATCTTTCTTTTCAGAAATTTCTATTATGTATCGGGGGCAAAACCCCTTTGGGATGCCAAGGGGTTTCAAAAACATTATCGGCCTGAAAACCAAATTTTCAGTCACGTAAAGGTTTTCCCTCAATTACTTTTCCAAAAACCCCCGCCCTTGAGGGTTGCCTCAAGAAGCAGGTGAAAAATATATCTATAGCCCAAACGTCAATATCCTATGAAAAAAACAAATTCGGTCTGGTTTCAAAAGAGCCAGACTGACAAGAATGAATACTCAAGACGACTTTCACAAGCTGCAATGGAATTCGAAATGGATCATTGTCCTGGACCTTTCAACTGCCCAAAATCGTGTTATTCAGCCTGCAAGGGTTGTCTTCAAAGAATCATTACAAACCATAAATACTTGTGCAAAAAAATACATGGAGGTGATAAATAATGGCACAACCAGAAAAACGAATAAGCGTAGGAAACTGCACTGCATCGGTTTTTGTGAACCAGATCAATACCAAGGACGGTATGGTTCCGATTAAATCGGTTAATTTGCAGAAGACCTACAAAGATCAGGAAGGCAACTTCCAGAATTCGTCCAGCTTTGGCGTTACGGATATACCCAAAGCAAGACTTGCTCTGGACAAGGCCTATGAATATCTGGTCTTGAAAGAAAAGGGAGATTAATTTCTCCCTTTTTTTATTTTTGTTAAACCAAGTCTGGTTTACTTTTGTGCGCAATATTTATGTTCTAAACCAAGTCTATTTACCCATACATGATAAAGACAAAATCTGTCCAAGTACGGGTAACGCGGGATGAATGCAAACTAATGAAAATGAATGCCCGCATGACTGGATTCAAAACACTTTCAGATTATTTACGATTTGTTGCTCTGCATCATAATGGGAAACTTTTTCATATGGTTCAGGAGTTACATACTCACCTTATCGACTCCAACAAGAAAAACTCTTTTACCTCCACAGACAACACATAAACCCTTTTACGGAAAAATCGAACAGCTTGTTACCTATCAAGCTCCAAACTCCTCTGTATCGGTAAAAAGCACAACACCTCAAAAACCCAATTCGCTAGAAACTCTTCTGCGAGAAAAGGTTGGTGGTTTAACCGAAATCCTTAATCAGCTCCACTCTGAAACCGAGCATCGCAAGCATCTCTCAAAAAACATAGTAGGTGATATTTATTGTTTGTACCTCTACCTCAAATCCTATTTCTTGACACTCGATCAATGGGGAATAGGCCATAATCGTCCCGTTGAGTTGCGGCGTAGTAGACTGGAGCAGCAGTTACTTCAATTACGCCAAGAAGTACGTATGGAGAAAGCACAGTGTTGGAAGGACATCGCAAATCTCAACAAAGAAAAAAGAACTTGGCTTAAGCAATACCGGGATTTAATGCAGAAAGTAAAAATTATGCTTCCAGAACAGTTTCAAAAATGAACCCCCTTTAGCTTTGCCTTTCTTGCAAAAAAGTCCACCGTCTCAGGGTCAGAGGTGAGTTGGTTCATCGACCTATTTATATCCTGCATTTGTTTTTTCATATCAGTGAGCTCATCGGACAACATTACTCTCTGGCGCTTTTCATTTTCCAGCTCCCTTTCAAGATCATTTTTTGAAACATCTACCAATAAGTCATCACTATGAATAGTATCCCGCATACCAAGGTAAGATGTGTAATAGGATACCTCCTTTGAATCTTTCCATCCATAGCGGTACATAAGGCCGTTTTCACTTTTATAGCGGGGAAGGTAATAACAAGCAGAATTGTGCCGAAAATCATACATAGTGATTCCACTTTTCCCCAACACCCGCTCACCAAGCCGGGTCAAATATTGGTTGAACACCCGAGGGCTAATTTTAAATATAAAATCCTCTTGCTCAAATTTATGTTCCTCAAGATACTCCTGTAACAATTCGTGGCAGAGCATCAGCTTAATTCTTCTGCCAAATGTTTTTGATGTCTCATCTCGAATGTTGAGCCAGAAATAAGAAGAATCTTTGATAAAAGCGATGTCCTTTCTTTTTATATTCATAAATTCCGTGGGACAACGAATACCACTGTCAAAAAGAAAGGCAAGATGGGGTTTGTAGTGGGGTTTGGTATGATTAATCAATTTTTTAAAGGCCTGTTCTACAGATACGCTACCAACTTCACCAAAATAAACAAATTTGGGTTTTCTGTCCTCCTTCACGGTTAAGTATTCTGTAATATCTGGCAACAAAACATCTTTTTCTTTTTTCATATAGACAATGTACCAATGCCAGAACGCCTTAAAACCCTTAATATAATCTCTTACCGACAAATATCTTTTTCCGTTAATCTTTTTTATCTCTCCTTCTTCCATTTTTTCAAATAGCATTCGGATTCTTCCTTCTACTTGAGTCGCCTCCTGGGAAGAATTAAGAGCTATTCTTTTGATGTCAAAATGACGTTCAAGTAATTCCAGAATTTTTTTAAGCCGGTGGCGTTGATTGTTGAGGCGATTGTACCCACGCTTTCCTTTTCTTGCCTTGGGGTTTATATTAATGCCCTGCCTCATATCCTCAAGGTATTTGATAATTATCTGTTCATTTGAAGAAGAAAGTGTTGCGATCCTTTTATCCCAGTTTTTATATCTCTCTTTATGGCGGTAAGGATCAATGACAAGTTCGCCTTTGCTGTTATCAAGATCGAGAGGCATAGCTATAAGAAGAGAAGGCTTATATATAAACTTATCCCTCAAATATCACAAAAGGGTAAAATGCTCCCGCCGGACAGGAGATGGTCTTGTGATTTGTCAGGATGGAAAAATCTTAGAAAATAGCCTTTCTATAGAAAGTATCATTACAAAACTTATAAACCTTGTCATTTTTTTTAAAATTAGCTGACGGGGTATTAAAATTACAGAAAATCCAGGCAAGACAGTTTCGGCTCTATGGTTAAAGAGAATTCGGGAAAGGATTGCCCAATTAGAAGAGGAAGAGAATTAACTATGTTTTGTTACATTTGCTATTCGGCGTTTAGCTATTTGGATGACATTCCCAAAATTTTGTTGCAGAGCACCAAGGTTTTTGAGGAAACCACCAAGAAAAAGGAACTGGGGAAACAATTACTAGAACTTTAACTTCAAGATTCTTCCATAAACGTTTCCAGCCTTTTTGGTATCTTATATATAATGAAGAGATTTTCCAGTGATTCTAGTTTGCCGCACATCATGTTATCAAAATTGTACTCCTTAGCTTTGTAATCGTTTCTTAGAGGTTTTGGCAAAAGAAGCCATTTCGCATAACTTTTTCTTGCGCCGGTTTTTGTATAGGCGGTAGGAATTGAAAGCGTCTGCGGGGAAAAAATGGAAAGCGGATCAAGCTCCCCTGCAAGCTGGCGAAATTCCTCCTGAATAAGATGGCCAGAAATATTAATGCCATCACTAGTATTTTCTACTGTTTCAATTCGCATTTCTACCACCCCTTGTAAATTTACCATTGGATTTTGGACTATATAAACCCCACTATTATTTTTGGATAGCTATTCATAGAATTTTTTCTCATCCCGGATTTGGTAGTGATGCCTGTAACCATCAGAGCGTTTTTGAAGGTAATTTTTATTCCTGAGAAATTCAAGGTACTCATTTGCCTTGTTTTTCCCAACCTGCGCGTCTTTAACTAGTTTAGAAAAGTTTTTTTCTTTGAACCTTTGCTTTTGGTAATCGTAATCCATAAGGCTTTGCATAATCTTTTTATGAGGGTGCCCTAGTTCCTTATCTGTAAATATTTTCTCTTGGATGTTTTTTATGGGATTTTCTGTTAATTGGTGAAGATGGCGTTCTTTTTGCGCTCTAAGCCCGTCTCGAAATAATTGAAATGTGTCTTCTCCTCCTCTTAGGAGGTTTTCAAGCGTATTCATTTTATGGGAGAGAATTTCTTCCATTCTTACAACGCGCTTTATTATGTCTCTAGTTTTATCTGGTTCTATGTTTACCACCTGTAGGTAGTCTTCAAAAAACAAGGTGGAATATTAAAACCCCAGCTTGGGATTTGGTTAGATTTCCTTGATGGGGTTTAAGAAATTGGGGTGCGCCCATTACTCAATGGCAGCAAAACTGTATGTAGATACCCAGAAGATCATTAGGTATGTGGAACAGGAGTTGAAAATTACCATAAGGGTTTGCCCTTTGGATATCCTTTCTATGGAACGAAATGAATTTACAAAATGGCATATACATTCCAAAAACGATTTCACACTCTTTTATAACCCTGCCCATCCCTTTTTCAATTATGAGGTAGCTCATGCTGTATTAAAGATGCTTCGCATTTGTAAAAGTAGAAAAGATTTGCCTTTTTCTCCGGGCATAAACCAAAAAACATTGGCATACGCCTCTACTCGTATGATTAAAGAGCTTAAACTTTCTAATACTAAGGTTAAGGAAAAAGCTCTTCCCCTTATGGAAAATTTATATTACAAGCTTGTTGATTTTCTTGTTCAAGTACCAGGAAATTGCTGGAATACAAAGTACATATATGATCATTACCCCCGTTTAAAAAAAGAATCTCTTCAGTTACTTGATTTTGTATACAAAAAGAAATACATAAAAAATGATTTTGCCCTTAAGGATAGGCTTCCATCAATATGGTTTAGGGCAAGCAATGGATTGCATTGTGCATTTTGTTTCTTTATCGATGAGCTTATTGGTAAAAGGCGTTATTCGAAGGTGTATGCAGGAACTGAAATTGAGAAATTGGGATTTGATCTTCGTAAGATGATTACTAAGGATAAAGGGCGTGCTGGGGATATTGAGGTGATGAAAGCTTGGGTGAAGGTTTTGGGGTTGAAAGGGTGGGTTACTTTTGGGAAGGGTTAGTTAATCAGGTGAGAATAATATGAATTGTTCCCAAAAATAGGGGTCTTCCCACATTGTGCCTTTTAAGGACATTCTGGCTTTTTGTAATGCAAGGGAAAGAGAACAGTCATTTCTTAAAACCTCTTTGTAGAATGACGGCATAATTTGTTTTGTAACACCTTGGTATACTTCCCTTGTTTGACCCAACATAGAAGGAATCCCTTGAGCAATAACTGATCGGAACATAGGAGAAAAATCTATTTCATCTATACCTCCGGTTTGACCAGACCAACAGGAACTGAAACTTATTAAAAGTGGTTTTTGCGTATTCTGCAATTTGGCTATTTCTAAAGGAGACAATTTTCCATCGGCCAATTCAATATAAGATGCTAATGGGTTCTCTGTGTCGTATCCACAATGGGCTATGACATGAAGAAACTCTGAATCAAGAGAGTCAATAAATCGTTTCTTCGTAGCAATATTTAAGGTTGTAATATTTAACTCCTGGTTTTCATTAAGGTTTAAAATTTCCTTTGCTTCTCCAAGTGCCTCCTGTTCATTTTTAAAGTAGGTTTTTCCCAATACCACAGAAACCTGCCCTGATTTTTCCTTTTTCTTTTTAACTTGGTTTTGTAAGCGAACTCGTTTTAAGTTCTGTGCCATCTTTTTCAATGAAATAGAAGGATAATATAAAATATGCTTGGCTTGACCCATGTATTCCCCACTTTTGATTGAAAAGCCTGCAAAAGGCATATTCCAAGTTAAATGATCTGGATAAATCTCAAATTCTTTAGGCTCAGAATCTATAACCTCTTCCATTTGATCCAATATAGGAGACCAAAAACATTTCTCTAATTCTGCACGAGCAAGAGAAATATATTTAAGCCTGCTTTGTATTTCTTCCTTACTGGGTTGAATATTCCATGCAAAACACTCCTCTAAATATTCATTTACGGCATTTTTCTGACAAGAATCATGGTAACTAATTAATTTTTGACTAATTATTTTTGATTGGTTTTTGTCAAATTGCACGTAAGTGGAACCACCACTGCCAACAATAAAAATAAAATAATGCTTCTCAAACTTGTCAAACCTGACAAATAACTTCACCCTTTGTTGAGGGCATTTTAATTCGGAAGTAATGTTGTCGATATTCTGCGGAAAAATTGTCGTAAAGAAGGACTTTGGGAACGATGTCTTTAAATGAGAGATAGTTTCTTTATACAAGCGGCTAATAGTTAACGGAAGGTCGAGGATGTTAGCCTCAGTTTGTACAGAATAAAAAAGGAATAAATTTATATGCTCAATTAGCGAATCCACCCTTTCCCTATGAATTTCATCTGGGTCAGACAAAGCACCCACTAACTCCTTTAGAGTATTTGCCTTGGTTGGCCAGGTTTGAAGAGGATAACGACCCACTTCAATGGCCTGCAGCATCAAGTCAGGGTTCTGTAGTTTGAGTGCAAAATGAAAGGCATTTTGAGAGGCAACGGTTAAATCTCTAGGAGACAAATAGAATTGGAAGGGAAATTCTGTTTCCCAACTGTCGTCTATGGTTTTTATTAGTTTTTTCAGAGCTCCTGTTTGCGCTGCATTTAGAATATTTTTATTAGTCTTTTCTATCTTTGCAGGAGGTAGCTTTAGAAATATTTCCATTAATCTTATTATTTCGATTAGCTTAGGCTCCTGCTCCGGGCTGCCCCGTTCTGGCCATTTAATGGAGAAAAGGATCTCGGTCATTGCCAGATAAATATTGACCTTTAAAACCCCTTCTGTACCATCCATTACTTGTTTTCTGGCTGGTGATAAAATTGCTAGCCAATCTAGAACAGGGCCAATATCATTTTTATGCTTCGCAATATCTAATAATATTTCTAATAAATAGATGAGGGTGGGAATAAATTCAGGAGAATCATGTTTGCATAGTTTTAGGCAACTAAGAAAATTCTCTTTAGCCTCATAAAGAATTTCTAAAATGGAACTTTCAAGTTTATGATATTTTTTAGAACTTTCTACCAAAGACTGGAGTTTCTTATCCAAATATAAAAGGACTAATTCACGTCTTAGTAACCCTAATAAAAAATAACACTCCCAATTTTTTAGATTGACAATGTCGCAATTAGGGTCAATGCAACTTTTCGCCTGCTCCATTACCTTTATTCCTTTAATTAGCCATTTAGCGTCTCCTTCCCGCACATAAAGCCAGTGAAACAGTTTCCCTTTGGAAATTAAAATATCAATTCTTTGTACATTCGAAAAATAATTAGGATAAGCAGAAATTAAGTTTAGAGCCTTCGTTAAATATCTCTCTGCCTTTAAGCTTAAATTTTCTTTGAAGTTTAAACCCGTTTTTTCTAAAAACTGGATACTCATCAAAAATCCAGCCACCTGGGAATAGGAATCAAATAGCTTGACTATATGTTTTTCAGAAACAAACTTTTCCAACAAAATAGTATTGGACTCACATAGAGTTATTATTTCTGATGGCTTAATTTCATTTAGAAAAGATCTAAAATTCAGTGATAAAAATTTGATGTTTTCATGAGGCATATCTGAGTTAAATTCCCCGTACCTGTCTTTTCCCATAAACGCTAGAAACATTCTTTCTTTTATAATTTCAATATTTTTATTTGAATCCCAATTTTTGGCGTGAACCATTAACAAGCCAAGTGCTTGTCCTTGCCTCTCAATATTCCATGTATATTTTCCAAATCCTAACTGGCATTCTCCTAGCTTAGACAAAAGCTCTATTTCCTGTTTATCAAATTGTATATCTTTCCATAAATGTATGGCCTTTCTCACAGTCACCAGAAGCATGCTATAGGAATAACCTCGAAAGTATCGCGAAATTAATTGCGGAAATTTTCTAAGGCTTCTTTTTAATTCTTGCGGCCTCAAGTTATCTACTTTTATATTTTTTGGCAATATTGAAGAAATATTCTCTTCCCTTTGACAATGAACAGTTAATGCACAATAAATGCATAGTGGATCATATGAAGGCTGCAAAGGTTTTAGATATGGCATTATCGATTTCTCTTTATCACGCTCAGCTTTCATTATATTTTCTATACTGTCCTCGCAAGAATCTCGCGCTTTCTTCCCACGAAGGATTTGCATGAGGTTTTTTAATGATTTCAAACAATCTGATTTTGCAACAGGCCAGTCAAAATGATAATGGGAGTTTGTGCATGTAGTGAAAAGAATGTGTTGATAATCGCTTTCTTCAACCTTAGCATCTCTATTGCAAAAATGAAGCTCAACCTTTTTAATAAGACACCTTCCACGTCTTGGCATTTCACAAAAATGAGAGTAATAAGCAACTAGTAATATTAAGCTTTTTAATTTTACCCGATCAGTTTCTCCTCTAACATACACCTTCAAGAACAGCAATTTGGTAAGACCACTTAATTTCAAGCGTATGGAAATTTTTGAAATGGGCAAGCAATATTTAGCGGGGATTAAGCGGAGGATCCATTTCCAACGGCGTGAATCCTGGAGGGTTTTTTGACGATAGAATTTGTTGGGGTCTTGAAGAAAGGTGATAATTGGCTCTAACTGCTTTTCAAGGTTCCTTGCTTCTTGATTTATTACTTTGTTCTTGGCAGGATTATCCGTTGCCATTAAGGAGAACCTTTTTCAACCTTAAAACCTAAGGAAAAAGTTTCATCCTTAAAAGTATAGAGCAAAATCGCATCGGAATGTCCTGGAAGTAATAGTTCTCCTTTATCTTCCTGCCAATCAATGTCTACTTGTTTTTCTCTTAAATAGATGTGTCCCATTCCTATTTCTTTCAGAACTTTCGAGGGCTTTACGAACTGGTCTTCTCTAATAAATTTAAGTGTCACAAGTACTGCGTTTTTCTTCGCAAGAGTTGAGTAATCCAGACTTAACCCTAAATATATTTCATTCTTTAATTGAAATTTTTCAAAGAGAAATCGTTTTTGCTCACCGCCAAGAGTACCTGCCATTATTGGTTGTGGGTTTGATAGCCATTGGAGTGGTTCGGTTATTTTTTTGGACAACCTACTCATAATATCCTTAAAAAATAATTCCCTCTCTTTTTGGGTTTGCTTATTTTTCAACTCACAAGTTTGATCTAGTAAGCGTTTGGCCTCAGGATCATTCGGTGAGTTTTCTAAGGCAGCTTCAAAACACAAAATAGATTTTTCCAAGTTCGGTGGCGTCTTCTCCAACAGCTCCTTACCTTTCTTTAACAAAGAAGGTAATAATAGTTTCTTGCCTCTTTTTTCTAAGAGTTTCCCCAAAAACTTTTCTGATTCAGAAAATTCCATTACAAAAACCTCAGCACAATGTCCCAATTATTCACATAATCCATAAAGGCCTCCTCACCAAATTTTTTGATCAGCCTTTTATGTACATAAGCAAAAATTTCCTTAAGTTTTTCTTCTACCTGATTCTGGGTCATACCCAAAGTAGTAATATTTTTAGCAATCCACTCTGATGTTCGCCCCATATGCCAAAAATGGTGAACGATCATCAAATAGTCAAAATCATTCATCGAAGCGACAGCCTGATCGAAAGCTTTTAAGAACTCCTGTATGTCGTAAGAATCTAAACTATCCACCAAAGTATTTTAGTTATTTTCAATAGAAAAAGTTTTGATTAATTCTTGGGTTTCTTTCTTAAATAAAGAAGCTGTTCTCCAGAGAGAGGCTAGCCATCAACCCGCTCGTAACGCACAGGAAAAGTTTCTGGGACCGCCTGAATTAAATCTTTCCCTGTTTTTTCCTGATAAATGAATATCCAATCCATTAACTTTTCTGGATGAATATCATATTTCCATCTCGCTTGGATGCCCTGAGTCATTTCTTTCAATGAAAGATACTTTGCACCTGTCTCCTCAAAAGCATCTGTTACCAATCGATCCACATTATTCTGAATTCCTCGGCTTATTCCGTTGCTAAAGGCTTTGTAGAAATCAGTGTTTTCTCTAAGCTTAGATAGCCAATCGGGTTTAAACTCTCCTTCAAATACCATTTTTATCAAACTTTGTCAGCCACCATTTAATTGGTTTTGGTCAAGGCCCTCCTTTCATCAAACTTTTTTGCATTTCAGAAAGAGCATATAGTTTAGGATTTGAATCGGGTATTTCACGAATAATATCAAAACCTGTTTCTTCTTGGTACTTGAAAATCCAATCAGATATTCTTTTTGGCTTTACCCTGATATCTATAATTTTATACATGGCTTTTGATATTCCTTCCATAGTCATGTGGTCCTTTCCAGAAAGCTCATAGGAAAGCCTTACAAAGTCATCTACAAACTCCTCAAACTTTTGGAAAAACATAGGAACCATATATCTATTGGAGTTTTTCAAGGCATCTGTTTCAGTTATAAATTTATATAGTGGGTTTTCTCGAAGTTTATCATCCAAGTTCTCATCCGATTCCATTTTTCAAGTCTTTGTCAACAGGACAACATATTGAAAATATGAGGTTTAACATATTTTTTCTATTTTGTTGGACTATAGGCACTATGTTTTCCCTACCTGAAAGTTTTACTGGTTAAACATATTTTTGGTGTTTAAACCCCAAAAGTTTTTCAAGTTTATAAATCTTTCGTTTTTTACCCCTCATCAATGGTGAATTTTATGAATTCTATTTCAGAAGTTCAGTTGGAGCTTGAAAGGGCTTTTAGTTTTTTTAATGGGGAACTTTTCCAAAGCAAATGTGGGCCATGCATGATCACCATTCAGAAATCTGCTCCAAATGGAAAAACTCTAGGATGGACCACCCTCAATAAGGTATGGCACAACGGCAATCCGGAAAAAGCTCGTTTCGAGATTAATGTCTGTCCTCATATTTTCCATGAATCGGCCAAAGAGGTATTGCACACCCTTATTCATAAAATGGTTCATGTTTTCCTGCTTCAAAATGACCACAAGGAACGACTGCGTGCTGGAGGGAATTATCACACCAGAAAATTCAGGGATAAAGCTTCAGCGGTAGGATTAAGCGTATTTAGAACCTCAAACTATGGCTGGGCTCATACCGAGTTGCCTGATGATGGTAGAGCGATAAATGCTATTTCAGGTTTAAACCCTAAAACAGACGTTTTTAGTTTTGCCAGAGGTTTTTTTCAAAAGAAACAAAGAGCCGTTGGAAGAAGAAATTAAACCTTCGTCTAAATTAAAAAAATGGACGTGTGGATGCCAAAACGTAAGAGTCGGAACAAAAGTGTTTAGTGCCAACTGCACGGTGTGTGGAAATGATTTTGAGATTGCCTCTTAAAAATTAGGACACATTAATTTTAGATTTGGATTATTTCTGGATTTTAGAAAAATAATTTCGTCTCTTTTGCAAATATTGAAATTCTAATTTATTCATTTTTCAGAAAACAAAATGGAAGAAACCTCCAAAATTCATAAGGCAAAACGGAAAAAGCAGATTCGCCTGCTTGTGGAGGTTAAATATCTTCTTATTCAAGTAGTGAGCTTCTTAGGCTTTTTACCTGTTGATGGTTTTTTATATTTTCTCGGGATCCTTGTAGGTTTTTTGGGATTTAAAAAACAGCTTTTTGAGATGACAGGTAAAACTAAGGCACTTGTGGCTACGTTTTTTGAGAACGAAACAATTGAGAAGGAGTAAAAAATGACCAAAGAAAAAGCCATTGAAAAAATCAAAAAACTCTTTGCTTTGTCCCAAAGCTCTAATGGTTTTGAAGGCAAAAGGGCCTACGACAAAGCCCAAGAGTTAATGTTGAAGTATGGAATTAGTGAATCAGAAGTCTATCAAAAACCTCCCAACGGAAATAATAGAAATGGGAAACATACTGAACAGTCAAAATCTAAAACAAAGGGAAAATCTCAGTCGTACTCAAGGCAGGAATCATCTAGCAAAAATCAACAATCAGACCAGGCAAATCACAAACAATATAAAAGTTCGTCAACAAGGCCCCCTAAGAACAATACCTACGGTCCCTTTAACCCTGACCCTGTCCTTCAACAAGAACTAGACCGCTCTCGCAATAAACTTAGGGACATTTTCATTAATTTAAAAAATTGTTCGCTTGATGACAAAAACCAATTTAATTCTTTAGAAGCAAGTTATTACCAAGAGCAACAAGACTACCACCGTTTACTTTTTAAAAAAATAGAAGAACTTCGTCCACCCTTTTATAAATCGGAGATATGAAATGATGAAACGACCTTACTTTAATTCAAGAATTAAAAAGAAAGTAAATCCTACATATTCGCCAAGCGGGATGCGGCCAAAGTTTGATGTGGTGGGTGATGAAACTCGCTATAAACAAAGACTCCATACCGATCCAAAATTTGCGATAGATAAAAAGAACAAAGAAATTCACGTCAATAGCGAACTGTTTCTTAGCAAGCAATTGGATCACTCACTAAACCCTTTTGATCCACATAAAAAGGAGCAGCAATTTAAAGATCCCTTTGCTCTTCCCGATAGTGGCATACCGGGTTTATAAGGAATTTGAAATATGTTTGATTTTGATCCTTTTCGGGAAAGCACAGAACACCATTCCTTAATTAAAAAGCATCGACGTCTTGTTATACGGGAAGGTATTCAATCTGATGACTTTTTCCGCTCTGAAACAGAAACACTGCTTAACCCTTACGGTGGGATGATTTCAACAGAAGTCAGTGGAGTACATTCTCTTGGGTGTCAACACACCATACTTTCTCCAACTGATCTTGGCGCACCCTGTCAATGCGGGAAGACTCTTTGTAGGGCATGTAGCAGTGTGCGTTGTGCAACGTGTCTCGAAATTTATTGTTCTACGTGCCTTGTACCACTCGACTCCGTGCCTTACTGCCGTCCGTGCCGAAGAAAAAAAATTTTTAAAAACTTCTTTTCATGGAGCATTGAGAGTCTTCACACTATTTTATCCAAGGAGTTTTGATATGGATGAACACTTTTTCTTAGCTACCGAACTTTTGATGAAACAAGCCAAGGAAGTACGCTTGGATAATCAACCTAACATTCAAAAACTTGTGATGGGTGCAGCAGCATCGGGTGATATTGAAACCCTAGAACATGTGTCTCGAATTTTTCAAATAGAAAAACTGGGGCGCATTGATAATCCAGCCCCTTTTTACAAACCCACTCCCGAGGAACTTTATTCAGAACCTAAAGATGAAGGTATTTTAGTGGGAAGGGTAAAGAATACACATCCTTCCATTCCCTTTTTCATTTTTCTCGCCTGGGTCATGTCTCATATTTTGATTGTAGGTCGAACCGGTTGTGGGAAGACTACGCTATTTTTTTGGATTCTGTCGGGCCTTCTAAGTTTAAACATACCCGTGATCATTTTTGATCGCAAAAATGACTTTCGTCACTTTTTGAGGATCAACAATAACCTATTAGTGATTCGAGTACGCCAGGACTTTAAATTCAACCCATTCGCTGTTCCTGAAGGGGTTGATCCGCTTGTTTGGGCTGAAGTGGTAGTAGATATCATATGTAGGGAATTCAAAATTTTGGAGGGAGGACGCGCCATTCTCCTCATAACGATTATTGAATTGTACAAAAGATTCGGCATGCTCTCAGGCTCACGAAATTTCCCAGGCTTATTTGATGTTATTGAAGCTCTTAAGTCCACCAACATTCCTCGCAACAGCCGACGGTGGCAGAGTATTGAAACTCTATTGGGACGATTGGAAACTTTATGGGCGGCTCACGAAAAAATGTTCGACTGTTCAATAGGATTCAGCCTCGATGAAATCTTTGAAAGGCCCTGCGTTGTTTTTGAAACCAATGGTCTTTCTGATGACATGACATCGGTTTTTATCAATGTCATCCTCCAACATCCTTATCAGCAACGACTCGCGCGACAGGAAAGAGGATTAGGCTTACGAAACGCTATATTTCTCGAAGAAGCCCGTCACATTCTTAATCCTTTTATTAACTCTAATATAGGCTACAGCTCAATCGAAAACATACTTTGCGAAGGAAGGGAATTGGGCTTAGGTGTAATCGCCGCAGCGCAGTCGATTAATCTTAATCCCGCTATACATATAAATTCTTTTGTAAAAATTTGTTACTCATTAGGGAAAGGGGATGAGGTCAAGAAAATTCAAACAACATTTCAGTTGGATGATGACCAAACCAGCTATTTAACACGATTGAACATTGGGGAAGCCATTGTAAAAATTCCTAGTTTTAAAAACCCATTTTGCCTGGAAATTCCCAGGTTCCCACTTGGCTAATAGGAGACTACATCATGAATATGTATGGATTAGCGGCAATCTTTCTTATATCGCTTTTGATGATTGATTATCTGGAAATCCAAGAGTCCATCAAGAGCATATTTGAGGGTTTCGCCAATATTTTTCAATTTAGGCATCGCGGTCAAAATCCGATGATCTTTGATCTGGGAATCCTTTTAGCAATATTAATTTTCATAACCGGGCTGGTTAGGCTTCTTGTTCAAGGAAAAGATATTGA
>CAZECX010000007.1:0-51934 GCA_964510965.1 uncultured Nitrospina sp.
CTGCCCTTGCTTTTTCTACATTTAAAATTTTTCCCCGCATGGGCAGAATTGCTTGGTTTTTTCGGTTTCGGCCTTGTTTTGCGGACCCTCCTGCGGAATCACCCTCGACAATATATAGTTCGGAAAGAGCGGGATCTTTTTCTGAACAATCGGCTAGTTTACCCGGCAAGGAGCTTACTTCCAATGCACTTTTTCTTCTTACCAGGTCCTTAGCTTTTTTTGCCGCTTCTCTTGCTTGGGCAGCACTTATTACCTTGGAGACTATTTTTTTAGCGACTACGGGTTGTTCTTCAAAAAATTGGCCTAATTTTTCATTTACTATTTGCTCAACTATTCCCTTAACATCTGTATTACCAAGTTTTCCTTTGGTTTGGCCCTCAAACTGAGGTTCAGGAATTTTTATGCTTAATACAAGAATTAACCCTTCTCTCACATCATCACCGGTCAAACTGACTCCGGTGTTTTTAAGCATGTTATTTTGGGTTGCATAACTATTTATAGTCCTTGTTAGAGCGGATCTAAACCCACTTAGGTGGGTCCCACCGTCTCGGGTGTTCACATTGTTTACGAAAGTAAACATTTCTTCTGCATAACTGTCGTTATATTGGATTGCTACTTGAAGATCACAATCGTCCTTATCCCTTTCGATATAAATAGGCTCTGGATGCAAAACCTTTTTATTTTTCCCCAAATGTTCAATAAAAGAAACAATACCCCCTTCGAAATAGAATTTATTGTCTTTTCCATCCCGTTCATCATGAATATGTATTTTTAATCCTTTATTAAGAAAGGCTAATTCTCTCAATCGATTAGATAATATTTCAAACCTAAAATTTAAATCTTCAAAAATTTCCGAATCTGCTTTAAACCTAATTCGGGTTCCTGATGATGTTGTTTCACCTATTATTTCAAGAGGTGAAACTGGTTTTCCCCTTAAATACTTTTGAGAGTGCGTTTTTCCTTCCCTTTTTATTTCCAGCTGCAACGTTTCTGACAGAGCATTTACCACAGAAACGCCTACCCCATGTAAACCGGCCGATACCTTATAAGTGTCTTTATCAAATTTTCCTCCTGCGTGAAGAACTGTCATTACGACTTCAGCTGCGGACACATTCCTGTCTGTATGCATACCAACAGGTATGCCTCTACCATCATCCGATACGGTTACTGTTCCATCAATATGGAGGATGACTTCTACTTCTTTACAATGTCCTGAAATAGCTTCATCCACGCTGTTATCAACCAACTCAAATATCAAATGATGCAAACCATCAATACCTGTTCCACCTATATACATTGCAGGTCTTTTTCTAACAGCCTCCAAGCCTTCAAGAATTTTAATGTTTGAGGAGTCGTATGCTTTTTTTTCTGATGATTCCATAATTACCTGGTTAATACTTTAACTAATAAAAATAAAAACCCTAGTTACTAAAAAGTAGTAGTAGTAGGGCCTGAAAGTATGTGGAAAAACGGTCTAAGTTCCCAACTTAAAAGGTAGATTTTAAAGAAGAAGTTGTTATTAAAAATGCTGCATTTTTAGCAAAGGTGGGGAAAACTTTTACTGCCTGAATTATACCTTATTTTGGCTGTTTTTATAACCCGTTTTTGACATGTTTTATACAGGTTTTCCATTTTCTATAAGGTCTAATATTTCCCGGATAGAGATTCTTAAGTCATTGTTTTCTTTGATACTGTTTGTTATTTTTTTATGAGAGAAAATGACGGTTGTGTGATCCTTACCGCCGAACTGTCTTCCTATTTCTGGCAGTGATGATTTTGTGTGTTCACGACATAAATACATGGCTATTTGACGGGTTGTTGAAATCTCTCGGGTTCGTCTTTTTGACTTAATATCGGACACCTTAACATCGTAAAACGCAGCCACTGTTTTAAGAATATTTTGGATGGTAAAGTTCCTTGTTTTATCAAATGTAAAATCTTTTAAAACCTCTTTGGTTAGTTCTAAATCCAGTTCTCGATGAGTAAAAGAGGAGTAGGCTATTATTCTTAGCAAAAATCCTTCCAGCTCACGGATATTTGATTTGATATTACTTGCGATAAATATTGCAACATCTTGCGGAATATGCTTTTTGTGAAGCTCCGCCTTTTTATATAAGATGGCGACCTTGGTTTCTAAATCAGGGGTGTTGATATCGGCGATTAATCCTGATTCAAACCTAGACCGCAGTCTTTCTTCCATATTGTGAATATCTTTTGGATATCTGTCACTTGAAATAACAACTTGTTTATGTGATTCATAAAGAGCGTTGAATGTGTAAAAGAACTCTTCTTGGGTTCTTTCTTTTCCCGCAATAAACTGGATATCATCCACCAATAAAATATCTAGAGGCCTATAACGTTCCCTAAAATAAGGCATTTTATCTTTTTTAATGGATTCAATAAGATCGACCGTAAAGCTCTCGGCAGAAATATAACGGACTCTTGATCCGGGGTTATCTTTACAAATCTTGTTACCTATCGCGTGTAAAAGGTGTGTTTTTCCTAAGCCCACTGCCCCATAAATAAATAGAGGGTTATATGCCAGAGCGGGATTATTGGCAACGGCCAAAGCCGCTGCATGAGCAAATTGATTGCTGGAACCGACAATAAAATTAGAAAAATTGTACTTTGGGCTTAAGGTCTTGGTACAAGGCTCAGGCTCTACAACCGATTTAGCGGGCTCCGGCTCTTCCACCACAACAGACCCTTGTTTTTGTTGTACTGTTTGGGCGACTTTTTCGGATTCAATACAAAAGTCAACGAGAAGAGGTTCCTCAGAAACACTTTTAAGGGTGTTTTCTATTAATTCCCGATAGTTTTCGATTAAGCATTTTCTATAGAACTGATTTGGAACCGCAATGGTTATTAAGCCGTCATCTAAATTACGAGGATATGTAGGTGAAAACCAGGTTGCAAAACTATCAGGGAGAAGGCTCTCCTCAATTTTCTCCAGACATTTTTTCCAAATAGTTTCTTTGGCTTCCATAATTAATCGGAGTAAAAAAAACGTTTATAGGTGGGAATGAGGCGTCAATATATAAAATAGGAGATATAAAAGCAACATCAAAAACTCTTAAAAAAAAACAATCGACTCAACCCGTGCATAAACAAAAGTTTTTAAGCAAAAATTTATTTATATTTTCTTTCCATTCTCATTGACAAAAATCAATTTTTTCAATGCCTCCTTTTTATTGAAAAAAAACCTTAATTTTCCAACGGTTTAGGAAATTTATACGTTCCCTTAAATTACATATAGTAAGGGAATGCGAAACTTTTACTTTTTGGTAAAAATTACATTCGCTTTTTTTACTGAATAATAAAAAGTGCCCAAAACTACAATTAACCCTTCCAACACTTTGCGCAAAGGTTTGAATCCTGCCTCTAAATGGGCCGGTTAAATTCCGGCCCGCCCTTCTTAAAAACACTTAATACGAGGAAACTTGATGAACTGGTTAAAAGGAAAAAAAACTTACATTGTCTCGATTTTGATGTTTCTAGTGTCATCAATAAATTTAATAACAGGAAACATCTCTTTCAACGAATTTATCTCCAGCGATTCGATGACACTTTTATTGGAAGCGATGGGGCTTTCTGCATTAAGGACTGGCATAAAACAGAATCAAGAAGATGCGGTCCACGAAATGGTAAAAAAAATCAATTTTCCTCACGCTGGGTAGAAAGGAATTTTTTATTTATTTAAAAATATTTATGAGTTTTTTATGACCCTGGAACTATTTAGGACATTGACGCCGTGGATAACATTCCTTGCCTTATTGATTCTTGGAACTGTTGGATGGTTTGTTCGCTGGATGATAGGAGAAAACAATAGAAGGCTGAACGACTTTAAACAAAATCTGGAAGACATGGAAAACATCATTCGTGAATTGGAAAGAACAAGACAAGACGATCAAAAATATATTTTTGAGCAGTATGTTGACAAAAAAGCTTTTTATATTGCCGTTGGAAAAACGGAAGGGCTTATAACCAGGATTTTTAAACAACTGAATGAATTGAATAAATCAGTAAACCAGATTGTGGGAGCTTTGAATGCTGGAGAAAAAAAAATTTCCTAAAACTATATCAACCAACTTGAATGACCTACAAATATTAATCAAAGATCTGGAAATAAATAAAGAAATAGTGCAGGAGCTTATAAAAAAATCGCCTGATGATTTAAAGAATCATCGTGTTTTCTGCGCTTATACCGGAAAAATTGGCGATATTTTGAAAATAAAAATACAGGAAGAAAAAATCGAGCCCTTACGTTTGCTTTCTGAGGCTTTGCAAACAATTGCGATTTATTTAGCGGAAAATAATGAAATTTCAGCAGCGCATCATATTGGTGATCATGTTGAAGAAATTGAGGAAAAAGTAATACAGCAATGGTGGAATTGTCAGGAATTCGAAAAAATAAATCAAAACGAACAACAGGGAAAAAAATTAAAGAAAGTCTCAAACCTTTTGGAAAACGAAGCGCAGAACAAAAAGAAAATCAAAAAGAAAAAGCCTTAAACAATCTTACATATTTTGCCAAACATTATTTTCCCCACCACATAACAGAAAAATGTTCCTCCATGCATAAGGAAATGTTTTTACGTTTCCAAGAACAGATTTTAATTTCTGAAGCATCAGGTAAGGGAGGTAAAGAAGCTTTAGCTGCTCCACGAGGAAATGCGAAATCCACTCTAACATCGTTAATTGTGCCACTCTGGTGCATTGCTTTTTCTCTAAAAAAATTTATCGTCATTATTTCTGATACCTCCGACCAGGCAGAGGAATTTCTGGATCAAATCAAAGCAGAATTGGAAGTAAACGATCGTTTGCTCGAGGACTTTCCAGAAGTCTGCGGACCGGGTCGAATATGGAAAGCAACAAAATTAGTTACCAAAAATGGAATTGCTGTTCGCTGCTGGGGGAAAAGAAAACGTTTACGAGGTGCTCGTCATGGCAATCGAAGACCCGACCTGGTTATTTGCGATGACTTGGAAGACGATGAAAATATTGATTCACCGGAGCAACGGGAAAAAGATAGGAAATGGTTTTTTAAAGCCGTAATGAAAATTGGCGGTCGCTATACCGTCTACATTGTCATTGGAACCATTCTTCACTACGACTCTTTACTATCCAGGCTATTGGCTCGGCCGGGCTGGCAAGGAAAAAAATGGAAAGCGGTAATTAAATGGTCTGCCTCCAACCTTTGGGAAAAATGGGAGGCGCTTTTCACTTCAAGACGTCTTGATTCAGAAGAAAAGGCAGAAAAGTTTTTTAAAAAACATCAAAAAGAAATGCTGAGGGGAACACAAGTTCTTTGGCCAGAGGCAGAGCCTTATTATTATTTGATGACCATGCGAGTTTCTGACGGCCCAGCATATTTTGATTCTGAAAAACAAAATGAACCCGTAAACCCTGATGATTGTTTGTTTCAGGAAGAATGGTTTCGCTTTGACCCTGAACCGATCTTCATAAATAAAAATAGTCAGTTTTACTGTGCTGTTGATCCTTCAATGGGTTCTGCCTCAAATAAAGCAGATCCTTCAGCCATTTTAGTGGGTTGCGTCAATCCAGATGGAATCATAGATATCATTCATGCAGATATTCAAAAGCGTCATCCCGATTCTATTATGGAAGTATTGTTTGATTATCACAAGCAATACCGGTTTGAACGAATTGTTATTGAAGAGGTTCAATTTCAACAGCTGTTTAAAGATCAAGTATTGAAGGAAGGAACTCGAAGAAAAATTTATCCGCCTGTAGAAGGCGTACGACCTATCAACGATAAGGTTTTACGGATATCAAAATTACAACCACATATTAAAAATGGACTTATTCGGTTTCGTAAAAATCAAACGTTGTTATTGGAACAATTAAAATATTTTCCCAAAGCCAGTCACGATGACGGACCCGATGCCCTGGAAATGCTATTCAATTTGATCGCCTCAGGTTCATGTGGACCCCGCGTTCGTAGGATAATTTAAAATCTTTAAAATAATTAGGGGAGGAAACTATGTACAAAAAACCTCAGTTTTGGGCACAAAAAAATTCAAACTGGAAAGATTGCAAATACCCCTTTAACAATGTTGGGTCTTTAAAATTCCCATCGGAATTTTGCGAAAACCCAGAAGATCCGTTTATTGAAAAACTAGTTAAAAAAATAGAACAGCGAAACCGATTTCGAAATATTTTTGATGTTGAATCATACTAAAAATATTTGCTTAGGATTTAAGGGATTGCGGTTAATGGGTCCGCAAATCTCCAGGTTGTTCAGGATTCCATATTTTCGGAAGCAAGTTTAAACCTCCTCTTAACTTCTATAGATATGGAATTCTTTACAACCGTTTTTTAAATTTTTGAAGCCTATGGTGGGTTTTAAATTTATGAAAGGATAAAAATATGGCACAGGATGGATTATTAGCATCTAGTCGTTGGAAAGATAAATATTCCCAGCAGGGACTCGAAAGCCCACCCATCCATTGGGAATCGGTGACGCCCCATGCCACAAACAAATTATCAAAAGTAAGTCGTGTTATTTTTTGTGGTGTTCCCGGTGACCTGGAAGTTCAAAATGTGGAAGGTGAAATTGTAATTTTTAAAAACTGTCCTGCGGGTTATGAGGTAAAAGGATTTTGGGTGCGGGTGGGTACCAACTCGGCGGGCACATCCGCTGGCGATTATCTGGCAGGCGAGTAATTATGAAATTTGCAAGTTTATCGCAAACCGCAACCCCTGTTCCCTTATTAACAGGGTCTCTAATTATCTCCAGCGATGCGAGGAAAATTTTCAAGGTGGATCAACGGGGAAACGAAATCGCCAGCCCCATCCCGGTGAGCGCTTTTTCACCAGTCAACCCACCCCCGGACGGGGTGGCACTTGACCCTTCCGATAAAACCCTGTGGGTTTCTACCACAAACAGCAGCAGTGGAACCTCAGAAGATATTCGTGTCTGGAATATTGATTTTGATACGGGCGCACCTATCAGTTCTTTTGGCATTAATGAGTTTGATCCCGCTGCCTCGGATATAGAAGGGGTTTGTGTGGACCCATGGGATTATACCTTATGGTTGGTTTCCGATGGTGCTACTTCCTTTAACCTTTATCATTTGAACAGAGATGGCAGTGTGATTCAGGTTATTGATCTGGCGCCGTTGGGTTTATCCAGTCCGCAGGATGTTTGTATTGACCCTGTGTTGGAGCGCATTATTATTCCAGATAATGTCCTAAATTCGCTTTTCTTTTTTGACACGGATATGAACCCGATTAATTCCGTGGTTATGAATAAGCTGGACCCTGTGCCCACTTCCTTGCAGAGCATAGCTTATGATCCGACCAATGGGCTTTATTGGATAACCTATTATCAGCCGGCAGACTGGATTGTTTTAATTGATCGGGAAGGACGACCGCAACATAAATTTCCCAATACAAACTATACCAGTGCCTCCAATGCCAATCCCACTAGCATCGCGGTTTTAGCCTGAAATATTTTTAAAAATTTCGTGAGGAACCTTTGGTACCGCCTGGGAGGTGGGAAAGCAATTGGGTGAAATAAAAGTCGGTGAAAAAACCATTACAGCAATGACGACTTGTTAATTAAGTGTTTTTTATCGGTGTTTATCTCTGTGCATCGGTGACTTTTAATATTGAGATTAAGAAAAATATATGAAATTTATCGACTGGTTCAAAAATATCAGTAAAAAAGAAAGCGCGGTTTCCCGTGCGATGACTTTATGGTTGCCCGGCGGACTCGGGGTTTCCCCAAAAGCCGATTATGAATCTTTGGCTAAGGAGGGATTTACTCAGAACAGTGTTTTATTTTCCTGCATTAAAGAAATTTCTTCTGCTGTTGCCGGAGTTCCCTGGTTGTTGTTTCGCCGTTTGCCGAACGGCGAACGGCGCGAAGTTTTGCAACATGCTTTGCTTGATTTGATCGAACGGCCTAATCCTTTACAGGGAAAATTTGAATGGATCGAATCTGCAGCGAGTTTCCTTTACCTTTCCGGAAATGCCTATATCGAAAGTGTCGGACCAGAAGGCAGCATTCCCAAAGAGCTATATGTCTTGAGACCAGATCGGATTCGTGTGCTTCCTGATCCGATCCATTTTGTGGGTGGATATGAATACACCGTTTCGGGACGCAAAGTTAAATTTTCATCGGAGCACATTCTTCACTTCAAACTCTTCCATCCGTTGGACGACTGGTATGGTTTGTCGCCAGTGCAGGTAGCGGCTTTGGCAATTGATAAATTAAACAGTGGCGATAAATGGAATGCTTCCCTTTTACAAAACGCCGCAGTGCCTTCGGGAGCATTGACCAGTAAACAACGCTTGACCGATGAACAATTTGAGCGTTTGAAAACAGAAATGCGCCGACAGATTCAAGGAGTCAACAATGCACGCGAGCCGTTGTTACTGGAACAGGACCTGGAGTGGAAAGAACTGGGCATTTCGCCCAAGGATATGGACTGGATTGAAGGTTTGAAGATGAGTGCCTTGCAAGTAGCGCAGGTATTTAACGTGCCGCCGGAGTTGATTGGTTTGAACCCGGCGACTTATCAAAACCGAAAAGAGGCGCGCAAGGCATTGTACACCGAGGTGGTTTGCCCTTTTCTGAATCGCTTTCGCGATGCGTTAAACAATTGGTTGGTACCTCGGTTTGGTGAAAACCTTTTGCTGGATTACAACAAAGATGGAATTGAAGCCTTGTCTGAAGATCAGGAAGCATTGTGGAACCGTGTTAATCAAAGTGAATTTTTAACTTTGAATGAAAAACGCCGCATGGTCGGGTTCGATGATGTTCCAGGTGGGGATAGGTTGCTACCCCATTCGCAAAATATTTCTATTTAATGAAGGTGAATTATATATGAAAGAAATTAAATCGTTTCCATTCAAAATGGACGCTATCAATGACGCTGGGGAGTTTTGTGGTTATGCTTCCACATTTGGGTCTATCGATCTGGGTGGTGACGTGGTGGAAAAAGGCGCCTACAAAAAAACATTGATGGAGAATAAGGGTCGTTTCCCTATTCTCGACCACCACGATCCCACCCGCCAAATTGGCTGGAATGTAGAAGCGCATGAAGACGAACGTGGTTTGTTTGTTCGTGGTTTACTCGACCTCAATGTTAATGCTGCACGTGAACGCCATAGTTTGATGAAAATGGCGCAGAATATTGGAGGTCGAACGGGTCTTTCTATCGGTTTTCGAGTGATTAAAGAGGAGGCAGATCGCAAGCGTCCTGAAATTCGACGGCTGAAAGAGATCCAGCTCATGGAATACAGCGTGGTCACTTTTCCGATGAACCGACAGGCAGAGGTCATCAGCGTGAAAGCGAAAGAAGAAATGGTAGGCCAATTTTTGAAAAACGTCGTTGGGATGGATGATAGGCAGACGCGTCTTGCCATCCACAATTTAAAATCACTCCTTTCAAGAAAAAACGAGCCGGGAAACCCCCACTCAATGAAAAAGAGAGCCGATTTCCCTAAAGAAATGGTGCGGCAATCCCTGCGCCAACTATTGAATACTGTAAAAGGTATCTGATCCAATAAAACAACTAATTTAACCCCTGTTTAGCCCAAAAAATTATGAAAACGTTCCTTATTATTATATAGGGGCATTCATGGGGGGCTGGCGGGGGTCTTTTTTTGAAGGAGATGGAATTATGGAAGAGATCAAACAACTGGTTGAAGAGCTGAACCAGGCATTTTTGGAACACAGAACTAAAAACGATCAACGATTATCTGAAATTCAGAAGAAAGGCTATGCCGATCCGGTTTTGGAAGAACAAGTAGATCGTATTGCAAAAGAAATCCAAAACCTCACTGAGGTGAAAGAACGTATTGAAAAAGTTGAAACGAAACTGAACCGTCCAGGCATGGCATTGGCAGAACAAAACCACTGCAGCTCAAATTCACAAGAAAGAAAACAGGCAGTTGTACATTATTTGCGAAAGGGAGAAGGGTTGTTGTCTGCGGAAGAGGTGAAGTTGCTTTCTTCTGATAGTGATCCGGATGGGGGGTATTGGATGACTCCGGAAATTTCTGAACGTGCAGTACAAAAAGTTTACGAGACGTCCCCGATGCGGAATATTGCTACGGTGGAAACCATCTCAAGTGATGCCTTGGAAATTCCTGAAGACTTAAATGAAGCTGACAGCGGGTGGACCAGTGAGCGTGCGGCACGGAGCGAAACCAACACACCACAAATTGGTGTTCGCCGCATCCCAGTCCACGAACTATATGCAATGCCAAAAGCAACCCAGACATTGCTAGATGATTCGCGCATCGATGTCGAAACCTGGTTGTCAATGAAGATCGCGGACAAAATGTCGCGTATAGAAAACGCGTCATTCATTAATGGTGATGGTGCCGGAAAACCACGCGGAATTTTAACCTACACGGCGGGCACTACAAATCCGGGCGAGGTACAACAAATCAATACCGGAAATGCCAGCTCATTGACAGCGGATGGTCTACGCACTTTGTTCTATGCTTTGAAAAGTCCATATATCCCTAACGCAAAATGGTTAATGTCTCGCAGTGCGATTGAAGAAGTTTCCAAATTGAAAGACTCCAGTGGCTCTTATATCTGGCAACCTGGTTTTCAGGAAGGCGAACCGCAAACCTTGTTAGGCCATGCTATTGAACGTATGGAAGACATGCCTCAGGTCGCAGCCAATTCCTTGTCGGTTGCATTCGGTGATTTCAGTCAGGCTTACACCATTGTTGATCGAATGGGACTGCGTGTCCTTCGCGATCCATTCAGTTCCAAGCCTTTCGTTTTGTTTTATACGACAAAACGTACCGGCGGCGATGTCACCAACTTTGAAGCATTTGCAATTCAAAAGACCGCAGCTTAAATAAATATTTAAGCTGCTATACCCCTTTGGGGCACGAAAGCTTTGGAAGGGATATCACGACCCCAGCCTAGTGATGTTTCTAACTTTCCTCTCCTCTCATGGGGAGAGGCTAGGTGAGGGGTGGATTTAAAATTATTAAAATTTTTCGGAGTAACTAATGAAAGATATAAAAAACAATTTTGATGCGGTCAACTCTATTGACCCTGATGACTATATAGCAGATGAAAATGGTGTGGGAATCGATATCCGAGAATTTAACGGATCCGCCGTAGTATTTAGTGTGGGTACGGTCACAGACGGTACCCATACTCCCAAGATTCAGGAATCAGATGATAATTCTAATTGGAATGATGTAAATGCAGACGATCAGGAAGGCTCCTTGGTGGATCTGGTATCAGACACCAATCAGCGCGTCGGCTACAAGGGTAGCAAGCGTTATCTTAGGGCGATGTTGACAATTGCCGGGGCTACGACAGGTGCTCAAGCCGCTGCATTGATTGTTCGTGGCATCCCGCATCATGCTCCTGTTAATTGATTTTAAAAATTTTCCTTTTTCGGTTTGCCGGGAGTCCGGCTCGCCGGGAAAGGGAATAACGGGACGTTTTTATGAAAATTAAAATGCTTAAAACCCGACAAGGGTCCCCAGATGGTATTTCGGTTTTTACCTATTGTGCAGAAGATATTGTTGAAGTTCCAGAAGAACTTGGAAAAGTTTTTCTTCGCAAACGCTGGGCCAAGAAAACGGAATCTAAAAACCTGGGCAAGGCTCCTGAAAATAAAAGAGTCAAATCCCGAAAGAAAACGGCTAAATGAAATGGCTTTAAAAATTAAAAATTCACCTTCGCTGGAACTGGTTTCCCTAGCCGAAGCTAAGGAACTGTTACGAATTGATGATAGCACCGATGATAATTTAATTTCATCGATGATTACCGCAATTCGTCAACGGGCTGAGGAATGGACCGGTCGCTCTTTTTTGACGCAAACCTGGACGCTTTGGTTGAATGAATTTCCTTTCCGGATTAATAATGTGAACGGACGGGTCATCGTTATTCCCCGACCGCCCCTGCAGGCGGTTACATTTATCAAGTCTTACGATACCGAAAATGCCGCTTCTATTTTTGACGCAAGTGATTATTTTGTCGATTCCGCCCCTTCGCCAGGAAGGATAGCCTTGAATGAGAATAGTTCCTGGCCCACCGGACTACGCAAATTCAGTGCGGTGGAAATAGAGTTCATTGCAGGCTATGGATATTTAGCCAGCGATGTTCCGGAAGGAATCAAGCAAGGCATGTTGCAATGGATAAAACTGCTGTTTGCAAATAAATCCAAACTATACGAATCAGATGAATCGACTCCGGGATTGTTAGAGATGAACCGTATACCGATTCCTCCCTTGGTGATGATGCTCTGGGAACCTTATCGATTAATTCAACTTTAACAGGATTCAATAATGTCCATCACCGTTCGGTTTGAATCGTTTGACAAAATTAAAAACTGGTTAAAGAACCTTTCTGTTGGAATGAAAGATGCTGTACTTGATACAAGTCGTCTTCTTACCATCGATGCAGAGCAACGTGCAAAAGAACGCGTTCGTTCTCCTGCCAGAAAACCGGGAAAAGGGACCGGTGTTTATTTCCAGTCCATTCATTCAGAATTCAAGAATGGCAGTGTATCTTTTACCGGTAGCCTTAAAAGTGATTCTCCTATCGCAGGTATAATCGAGTTCGGAAGTTCCCCGCATATCATTCGACCAAAGGGTAACAAGCTATTGTTCTGGCCGGGAGCTACACATCCGGTAAAAGAAGTGAAGCATCCGGGTACCCCGGCTTTTCGTGTTTTAGGGGATGCTGTGGAAGAGGCTGCTCTGAATACAAAAGATAAATTTGAACAGGCACTAAAAAAGCAATTTGCACCTTAGATTAACTTTATTCGTGGAGAGAATGGGTGACCGATTATACGGCTTTGGGTAACGCCATTAAAACAACCCTGCAAAACGATACCTGGATAGGGAACAACGTTCAAACAATAGAAACACATAAGCGCGGGTTTTCAATTCAGGATGAAAAAGACGCGCGGTTTTTTGCTACGGATGATCTTCCCGCCATTGCTATTGTTCCCAACTCTGAAGGCAAGCAGCAGGAAATTCAAACCACCAACGAAATACGCGAAACCGTTCCAGCACAGGTGGTAACTGTAACACGTCAGCGGGATGCCCAAGCCGGCATGACCACGCAGCATTCTTTGGTTCAGAATATCGAAAGAGTTCTCGAAAAACAGAAAAGTTCAGCAGACAGTCTGGGAATCGATGCCTTTGTTCAAAATGTCAGCACGATCGAAGAGCAGCTTAAAAAAGGCGAATACTATTATTTTATTTCTACCACCACCGCACAAATTGAGCTAACCACCTCTTTCTAAAAATTTATTATTAATTAACGCAAGAACCTCCGGTTCTTGCAGTTCGAGGATAATTTTATGGCAACAAAACGAATCACTACAGGGTGGCGGGGGTTTTCCACAGCCAAAGAATCGGCCTATGGAACACCTGCGGCCTTGGCAACGGCATTTAATTTTGAGGGGCCCATCACCGATGTGGCTCCCAATGAAGTTCAGACCGATGAAAATGAAGTGACGGGATTGAATGAACCGGCATTGCAGGAAATTCTCAACTGGAAACTCGATGGCAGTCACCAACAACGTGCCATGCCACATAACCTGGCGCATTTTCTGGCAATGGTCATGGGTAAAGTCACCACAGACCAACCGGACGACGTCAATGATCCCAGTGTCTATCGGCATTATATCGAGCGTGACTTGGCAAACATCACCCTGCCTTCTTTAACGATGGTGGAATATGACGGAATCGCTAATAAACGATTCAGCGGATTGTTTGGTAAGTCCGTAAAAGTCAGCGGTGAACGGGGAGATTTTGTAAAACTGGAAGCTCAATTTGGCGGTATGGGAAAAGAAGAATCCAATTCCGACTCCAAACCCACCGTAGTAGGGGAATCTTATCTGCGCTACGGGGATGTGAATTTTACGAGAGGCGGCTCACTTTCCGGGTCTGTTGCTACAGGCGATCTAGCAGTGGGGGGTTCGCCCACTTCACTCCGAGGAGATTTACAATCCTTTGAATGGACGATCGATAATCAGGCGCAAACCATTTACGAAATGGGAGACAGCAGCAGTTATGTCAGCCGTGTGGAGCGCGGCGATAAATTCAATCAGAGTTTGTCGGCAGTTCTTGAAATGCAGGACGATACTCATAAGACCGGACTGATCAATGGAACCGAATATGTGATGAACATTCCCATAACCGGAGCGGTTATTGCCGGTGGAACCGGATCGTATAATTTTTCCTGCGATATTATTTTCCCGAAAGTCGTTTACAAAGAAGCCAAAAAAGACCGGGATGGCGAGATTGTTACGGTCAATTCCGAATTCCAGGTTCTGGAAGATGCCACTTTTGGTTCGGTGATCGTAAAAGTCGTTAACGAACAAACTGCGTACTTAAGCTGAGGAGATACCAGAATGAAGGTTAACCTGAATCCGGGTGTTGTAAATATAGAAATCCCTTACGGGGAAGTGAAAGTGGTGCTGGTTCTTAGAAATACCACCTCAGAAGAGTTTTGCCACTTTTTGAAATCACGTTTTAAATTTGGAACCGGTGGAAGCGTTTTGGAAGATCAGTCTTCTTCCGCACGCATCGATTTCATCGACCAGTTGTTGCTTGATATTAAAGTTAAAGATAAAGAAGGACATTTGGGTGAGGCAGTTTTTAGTGATCCGAAAACCGGAGAAGAAAAACCTTTGACGCCGGAAACACCGGACTGGAAAAATTATGTGTTGCCCTCCTTCAAGCATGCAGCCGCCGTTGTTTTTGAAGGCGTCAGCGCCAAAATGGAAAACGCCATTTTAAAAAACTGATCGGCTACTTTCAGGATAATGTGCCGGAACTGGAAGTAGCATATCGACAGTTATTAAAAAAGGTCTATGAAGAAACCGAAAACCCCGAATGGAATATTAAAAACCACCCGGCACATAAAATTCTTGCCCGCTATCCTGACAGCTTTAGAAACTGGGTGAATTATCTGGAAAGTATGCTTTTGCTAAAAAAGGGCGGTTATCCCTTTTCAAAAAACGATCTGAATATTTTGGATTGGAAGGCACTGGCATTGTTAGAGAAATTTCAAACTAGGGAATAGGAAAAAATCTTTTTTGGAGTAGAACAATTTACTTTAATCTGTCATTTGCTCCAAATTGTAAAAAGCAAAAAAAGGAACATAATGGCAAAAAATACTCTTAACAAAGTATTGCATTCGTGACATGGAAAATAAGTTCCACAGGTATCACAATATCCTTGGGTATATTTTATTGGGGTTCGGCATTTTCTGCAGTGGACGGGAAGAGGATTAAAACTTGGCCTATTTAATTGTTCCTGAGTGTATTTTATTTTCGGGATAGGAAATCCGCATTGAGGACAGGTAACAGCCTTATCGCTGATTTCTTTGTCGCATTCTTTACATGGAATTAAGGCCATTCAAATTTACCAATGGAAATTATAAGGGATTAGATTTTCCCTTGGTTATGGAATTTTTACGAGTTGAGTCATCGATTAAAAAACTCGATTACGCAGGCCAAACCAAAAATAATTAAAACTATAAGGAACAACTGCCTATTTGAACTATGGCATGGATAATAGGTGCCACAGGTTTTACAAAAAATTTGGTTGTGTTTTATCGATGTTCTACATTTCCGGCAATTATCGGGGATGGTTCCAAAAAAATGACCATAAAAAATTTCCATATTATTAGTTTTTCCTTCTTCATATGGCACGGGGGCACCACAATTTGGGCAGGTAACTGCTTTAACGCTGATTTCTTTGCCGCACTCTTTGCATGGAAATAAAGGCATTCATCTAATCTCGGTTTTGAGAAAAAAAAATTAAATTTTTTCGCAAGGATTCACGTGGAATAAAATTCAATTATATAAAGCAATAAAACCATATTTTATTAAGTGCAATAGCAATCAGAATCATAATAATGACGAATGCATGCAGTTTATTTGCCTCAGTGCAGGGGAACCAGGTGCCACAATGAACGCAAATAGAATGCCTTTCTTTTACCTTGCCTTTGCATTTTCTACAAAGATCATCATTGTCATTGATGAACCATTGCCAAAGTGCCATTGGGTTCACGTAGTATAAAATTCAACTATATAAAGCAGTAAAATTATTAGGATAATAAAAATAAAGGTAAAATTTATCCTATTTGCCTCAGTGCAAGGGAACCAAGTGCCGCAATGAACGCAAATGGAATGCCTTTCTTTTACTTTGCCTTTGCATTTTCTGCAAAGATCATCATTGTTATTGATGAACCATTGCCAAAGTGCCATAGGAGTGCCTTAAAATATTCTGCTTACCCTGATTATATAACAAAAATTTGGAATAAGGATTAAAAATGGTTGCCTCGACCACGGTTAATACAAAAATTATTGTAAATTTTGAAGATAAGTTTACGGAAGCGGCCTGCCAGGCTGTTGAAACCTATAAGAAATGCCTGGAGAGCGTCTTCAAACTTCAAAAACAGACTCCGTCATCGTTATTGGAAAACGTAACGAAAGGGTTCGAACAATTTTCCAAATCGGTCAATGGATTTGAAAAAGATAGTGATCGTATTTTGCGAGAAATGGCCGGGATTCAGAAGCAAAGTGAAGAAGCCGCGCCCTCGGTTGATCTTTTTTCGCAAGCCTTTGAAAGGCTTGAGGAAGACGCAAAAAATGTCAATACGGTTTTATTAGCATTGGCTATTCCATCTGCAATAGCTGCATTTCTTGCTCTTCCACCTCAAATAAAAACCGTAATAGTATCTCTAACTGCATTATTAGCTGTATGGAAAGCCGGCGAAAGTTTACCTGAGTGGAGAGTGGGCGATAAGCCGATCGATGAATATATAAAAGTGGTGGGTGACTCTTTTGAAAACCTTGCAAGTGCCAAACCTCTTGAACTGCAAATTGTTTCGCAGGATATTTCTGAGCAGTTGACTGAGGTGGAACGGTTGAAAAGAAATTTTGAAGCGCAAAGCGGACTTTTCCTTCATCTTGATCTAGTCGATGGAGCAACGAATGAAGCTTTTGATATTCGCAAAAAATTAGAAAACACTTTTAAAAAGCCTATCACTCAAATAATAAATATTGAACAGGTGGACGGTGGTATTACTTTGCGAAAGTCACCCGGCGGATCACGTTCAGGAAGCAGCGATGATACTCCTTTTTTTGAGGACGGGGTTGAGTTTCAAACGCCTAGCCCGGATACCACCGGGTTTAGTGACAATGTTGGGAGCTTTTCCACCGGTATCGATCGGGTGCCGCGCGATATGCTGGCGATGATCCACAAAGACGAAACGGTTCTAACTAAAACCGAAGCGGAAGAACGCCGACAAGGCAAATCGGGTGGTATGGCCATTCAACGTGTGAATATCAACATGAACATGCCGGACTCTTTTAATCCTTCCAACATGAGCCGACAGAACTTTCGCCAGTTTGCTATTCAAATGCAGGATGAATTGCGTCGCCTCGACAGAAGAATGTCCCGATAGCGGCGATTCGCCGCAGGAGGTATTTCTTCATTTACCTTCATTCCTAACAAGAGCACAACACCGTTAACTTCTCAAAGCATCGGTCGTTGACAAAGAGATTTGCATAAAAGCGTCATTGCGAGTGGAGCGAAGCAATCTAGAAAAATAACTTTACTCGTCTGGATCGCCGCGCACCCTCCGGTCACTCGCGATGACGTTCAAAAGGGTGTCACAATTTTTATCCCCTCCCTTCATAGGGAGGGTTGGGTTTATATTTTCAATCAAGAAATCAACACCCCTCCCAACCTCCCCTCATGAGAGGGGAGGAGCGCGGCGTTTCAACCACCAGACATTACGAAAATATTTTGGAGTTTGTTTATGAGTTTTGGTTTTTATTTTCCAACACAGGCTTCGCCTACAACTCAATGGCTGCCTGCAACGATGCCCGATCACCCGGCGGTGGAACCGGTGGATTTTCCTGAACAAATCAGCTCAGCCACTTCGGGCGGAACGCTTTATGTTCAGGAAAAAGGCGTTAAGCAGGAAACGTTTTCGCTTTCTTTCAGCCATTTCAGCCAGGCGGACCGTGATGCAGCGTTGGTTTTTTTTGAAACGGTCAAAAAATCGTTTGAAACATTTGAATATGAAGACAGGACAGGGTCCTTGCACACGGTTCGGTGGATGAATGCTTTTGATTTTCAATTGGTCATTTTCGGAAAATATTCGGGGTCAATTGAACTGCGCAAACAATAGGAGAAAAATATGTTGGATTGGACGATTTGCAAGCCAGAAGAATTCTCGCTTGAAATTGATGCAGAAGAAATTCAGGAAGTGAGGCAACAGCAAATGTTCCCGGTACGGGTTTTTTATAAAGACGGGACATTGGCTTTTTTAAAATCCATTCCCCTTCGCTCGGAATTTTATTTGCAACTTCGGCAGCGAGAAGATTGGAAAGAGAAATTGATGGCTATTTTAAAACAACGTGTAAAAGATGAAATAGCTGAAAGGATTCGATCGAGTCATATAACTATTGATGACAAATTGGGTTTTATTGAATCTGGACGTAGCGCAATTATTTGAAAGGTCTTTGTTGAGGAATTTTAATGAGAACAGATTTTACGACAGGTTTTAGTACCGCCAGAAACAAAAAGGCGAATGTTCCGATCAATCTCATGCAAATCGACTGGCCCGCGATGAATGGATTGCCTGCATTTATATTGAGGTTGACGGATCGTAGCGGTATCAATATTGATGGGCTCGATTGGTTTCCGCTGGTCAAGGACATGGGAAATATAGACAGGCTCATTTCTCCCGACCTTTTAGCTTCCAACTCTGGAAGCAGTTTAACGGTTCAGGTTGTAAATATTCCTGTGGATTTGTTGGGTGCTGGAACAAGGTTCTCACATTTGTTTCGCAATCGTCCCCCTGAAGCGGCTACGGTTAAAGTTTATCAGTGGTTTGTTGATGAGGGATTAGCGGGTTCGGATTTTTCTGAAATTTTTGTGGCACGCATGGGAGATCCCATCTCTTATGACGAATCTATTTGTTCTTTTGATTTGGTAGATATTTCTGAAGGCTATGGCTCCGAAATTTTAGGAAATGCCCTCAATCTTGAGGATTATCCCAATGCACCTGAAGGTTCTATTGGAAAAACCAAACCCATTGTCATTGGCAATGTGGATGATGCGCCAGGAATATTGGTGCGCAAATCGCAACAAACGGTTTTGACTTCGGTTGCCATACCCGGCGGAACGATTTTGACGGTTGCTTCTACGGAGAACTTTCCATCAATAGGGACGCTGATAGTCAATGATGATGAGGTAGATTATACGAGTATCAATTCTACCCAGTTTTTGGGTTGCAGTGGAATTAACGAATTTCATTATGCTGACGATTCGGTTCTTGAAAAGGTTTCGGACCATCGGTATTTATTCAGTGACCCTGCCTATCCCATTAAACAAATTTCTAACGTGAAAATGGGTGGGCATTTAGCGGACTCTGGGGACTATGTAACAGATAGTAGCCTTGGTGAGGTGGTGTTCAGCTCCAAGCCCAAGAAATCTGATTCTATTGATACCAAATTTCTTCAAGCTCAGAATGACCAGGTGGGCTCTGGGAATAATGCGGTTGATCCCACCAATGCGACCATACCCAACAGTCCTACCAATTATGCAAAAATTAATCAGACCAACAATACACTTTCATTAAAGCAGACTGACAATCTACCTAATATTGGTGAAATTGGAAAAGTATTTTTGCGTGTGGAACATTTCGTTGAAGAAAAATTACCGAACGATAGTTTGACGGCGCATGTTACCGGGGTGGGGCAAGTGGGGACATTATCTGCCCCTGCTGTTGATGATGTTGTGGTCGCAAGTGGTACTACTGATATCACACATACGCATTTGGATACCCTTGGGTTTCCGATCAGTGATCCTCAACATGCGCATACAGAATCCCTGCCACCGAAAATTACGCAGAATGCATTATCAGGAGTGGGGGGGCAGCTGATTTCATTATCGTCGGGCCAAACACATCTTATAACTTTTCCTGATCCGGGCCCGGGTACCTGGGACACGGCAGAATATGGTATTGGTTACGAATGGTCCGGAACGATCTCGGGGGATCATTACGAACCCGTCACTGCCACATCACAGTGTAATTATAATTTTGGCTACACCCTTTGGACCCGGCAAGGAACCACAGAGACATACACCACAGGTGGCAATATTGATAATGACTGCAATACGATTGTTATAAGTCACTCTGCCGTATATATTGGTTTCTATATTCGTTACGCCACGCGCGTTGTCACCATGGCAACACCCAATTCGGTTACGACCCAGGCTACTAATATTTCCACTTCCAAAGCGGGTGATATTACGCTGCATTCTTCGAATCCTTCAGTAAATTCCACGGCGGAAAAAGCGACCCGAAGCGTAGTTGATTTGATTGACATTACGTCTCATGTAAATGGTGATTGGGGCTGGTTTGAAGATCGCGAAAGCCAGATTCAATACACTGGGTCCAGCGATGGGCGCACTGCCTTTATTGTTCATTTAGCCTACGAGGTGGAATATGCCAGACGTCGAATTGAATTCACCGATGAGGTAACGGCAAGAATTGAAGGGGTCAAAGATGATCCGGTAGGTAGCATTACCGGAGCGGCCGATACATTACTAGAACGCCCGGATCATATTTATAAATGGTCCCTCCTTAAAGGGTTGGGTTTGGAATCTTCTGTATTAGACGATGCCTCCATCAGTCAGGCAGGAACATCATTTTCTAATTCGGGATATTTTTTTGGCGGGATCGTGAATGAAAAAATTTCTTATTTGGATTTATGGCAACAATGGGGAAAGGAGTGCCGAGCCTATTTTTATTGGGATTTGGGAAAAGCCAAAATCCTTTTTCGACCTTTAAATTTATCTACAACCGCAACCATTGCGGATAAAGTGATTCTGGATAGTATGGTTTTAATCGGATCTAGCGGCGTTGTTGAATTTAAGGTGAAACGAAACCCAATAAATAATGTTGTCAATAAGTTGGACCTTAGATTTTATCGGAACTGGGCGGGAAATGATTACCAGGCTGTGGAAAACTTATTGGATTTGGAGTCTCAAAATAAGTTTGGGAACAAGGAAAAACCTGGCGAATTTGATTTCAACTGGATTCGTGATCAACCCATGGCTTTAGATATCGGAAATTTCTATTTGCAGGAGTTAAAGGAGCCCAGGGATGTTTACGAGATTGGATTGCTTCTAGACAATATGGAAATTGAAAAAGGAGATATCCTTGAAGTCAACCCTCCGATACATGAGCTTGATAGTGTTCATGTGCTTGTTCTTGGATCTGAAAGGGTGGTGGGCTCTGGCATCGAACAGAGGATGGATACTGTAAAAATCCTTGCAAGGCAAATGGGAGGAGTTGTTGGAAATGCCGGATTTGGGTTGCAGTATTTTGGAACAAGCGGATTTGCTGGCGTGGAAAGAAATTGATATTGGATAATTAAAAAAGTTGAGATGTTAAAATCTTGGAGGCAATGAATGGCTAATACTTTCACAACAAATTTAAACCTGGCGATACCTGGCCCTGGTGATTTGAACTGGGAAAATGAATATTCCGATTTTGCAAATGCGGTCGATGATTTAGGGAATCTTTTATGTTTTACAATTTCTATCCATGATTCTGCTGCTAGCGGAACGGTTTTTTTTGATGGATTTATTCCGGAAGAAACTATTTCTGTTCGATCTATAGGAATATTTTCCCTTATTCCCCCGACTGGGCAAGACTTGATGATTGATATTTTGAAAAATTCAATCGAGGAAAACAATAAAGCGGTATTAACCGATGGGAACCAGTTTGAAAAAACTTCCCTTGCTTCAACAGTATTTTTTTCTAATAGTGATCGATTGGGTTTGAAATTTACCCAAGTAGGGTCTGTAAATTCCGGAGATAAACTTATTGTTACCGTTTATTTTCAAAAGGAAGCTATTGCAGGGGCTTGATAAGAATATGGATTATTTTGGGCTAGGCCAAAAACTTTTCAATGATATCACGGATTTGGAAAACCACTTTTTTTATCTCCAACGGTTTGGTAATGATTCCGTTCATTCCGCTATTTAAATAGATTTCATGATCGCTTTGTTCATTGTTTGCGGTCATTGCGATGATAGGGGTGGGGGATTTTGAGGAATTTGCGGATTCAAACTCCCTAATTTTTTTGGTGGATTCTAATCCATCCATAACGGGCATATGGATATCCATAAGAATTACATCGAATGAATCCTTTTGGAATGCTTCATAGGCCTCAAGGCCATTTTCGACCGTTGTAATATCGTGCCCTCTTTTTTTCATTAATTTTGTAGCCAATGCCACATTTACTGCGGTGTCATCTGCCAGTAAAATTTTAAGGGGTGGGCCCTCATCTTTTTTCTTTTCATCCATAGTTCATATTATGCCCCACATGGATTCGTTGTAAAACTAAAAAATGCAATGGGATAGGGATTTATAGTTCTTTCCAGGCACCGATTACCCGGCCCACCACAGGATCGGGGTTTTCGTCCAGATTGACGATTTGTACCTGGGACAGAGGATTGATAGGTCTCAGGATCAGCAGATTTTTTTGCCGCTCTAAATACTTTGCAGTTAAGCCGCCTTCATTGAAAATTGCAAAAATTCGATTTTTGGACCACTTTTTATCATCTCGGTCAATGACAACAATATCTCCTGAATGGAGCATGGGTTCCATTGATTCTCCATCCACCCTGCTTGCTACCAGGTTTTTTCTTTTTCCTGCGGCACGAATATGGAGAAGAACATAATCTTCAATATTATTTTCCTGAATTATTGGCTGGCCTGCAGCTATAGAAGAATCGGTGAGGGGTATCGATACATAATCTTCACTTTTAATTTCAGGGGCAGTGGACATGCTTGCGGGTTGAAAAATTTTTAGCTCAGGAGTTTGAACAGGAGTCGCATCCCCTTCATTGATCAATTCGTGGAGCGGTATGTTCATTTTTTCTGAAAAATTACTCAGTAAATCAGAAGTAACAGGCCAACTGCCATTTTCATAATATTTTAAAACTTGAGGAACCATGCAAAGATATCGACCAAACTCTTCAAGAGTCCAACCATTCTTTTTTCGATATTTTTTTAACTTTTTTCCGACAATCTGATTGATGGGCGCGAGTGAATCTTTACCTGTTATCAGCCAGCTAAGGTTTAAACAAAAATAGTTTGCTATTTTTTCTAGTGTGACGGAATCAGGTGGCCCATTATTTCTTTGGTAGCTTTTCCTGTAATTCTCGTAATTTAAACCAACCTGGCGACAAAACTCGGCTAGATTATCACTCCCCGGTAAAACCTCTATCCTTTCCCATATCCTATTTTTATTTTGCATAATATATCAAAATAACTTGACAAATAGAGACATATGTCCCATATTTATATTCGGTAATATGAAAATTGTCCCTATTCCGAAATTCAATGATTGTTTATAAAAGATCGGAAATAGAATATATGAAAAGGGCTTATTTTTAAGCCCTGGGCCTCTTCCAATCAATTTTAAAGGATTATAGCATTTTTTTTTATAGAGTTTAAATTGGCTGTAGGGATTATATTCGCAATAAAATTTTATCATACCTAAAAAATGGATATATATAAATAATTTTTTTTTGGCTAAAACCAGGGGGCATTTAATGGCAAAAACTCAAATTAAAAATATTGTATTAAAAAAATACAAATTTAAAAGAGGTAGCTCTTTAAAAGAGTGTCAAAAAGAAACTATTTTGCTTGAGAGTGGAGAAGAAATTCAAAAGGGTTGCGGGTTTTTTGGGTTGTATCGTACGGATGTTGGGTGGAGATGTCTTTATTGTGGAAACTATTTGTACCAGGAAAAATCACATTTAGAAGCCTTGTGGTTTCATTTTAGAGTGGGGCGTGAGTATTGGAAAATTTATGTTTCACAAGATAAGATATTTATAAATGGGGTGCCAGTTTCTGGATTGCCTGATCCCTTGCCACGAAAATTTATTTCAGATTTGTCTGAGCTTCGCCCTCCAAAATGGTTCCCCTATTTTGTTTCTTATGAAGGATATCAATTTAAAAAATATTTGGAGAGATACTGGAATGTCTAATTCGTGGTCGGGTTTTAATCGGGATGAAGCCTCATCGAAAGATTTGGAAGGAGATTATCATTTAAGTTATTTTCCCCCCGATGAACTGGAAACTCTGAGGAATTATCAAGGTCTTGAAAAAAATTCTCTGGAATATAAACCACAAGGAGAATATTCTTATCTTAAAGAGCAATCGATTGACATTGGCGACATGGGGCTAACCGATCGCCAGATTGTTGCGGTTTCACTTGTCTTTTTTGGCGGGGTTAAAAAAAATCTGGCTGCAAAAATTATGAAAATCAGTTGCCAGGCTTTAAGAGGCCATATCAAAGCCGCCTTAAAGAAGATGAGTAAAATTTTGAAATAGGAGGTTCCGAACTCTATTTTTAGTAGTAAAATAGTGGTTGCGACAAAAAAGAGGCTTAATGTGGAAATTCAATACTACAATATATTGATCTATTAACCTTCGATTACACAATAGGTTGACATTTTGTATATTTCTACTTACACTCATTAAGTATTTTAGTTTTGCGGAAAGGGCATTCTGCCCGCCTATATTGATTCTATTCAGAATTTGTTTTACAATATTCTCATATTTAAAATTTAAAAAATTTCTTGGGCGTTCGCAGGGGTTCGTTTTATTCCACTTTTATTGGAAGAATCTCTATGTGGAACCCATATTACTTATAGGTTTAGTGAAGTACAATTTCTGCCGTAAGGAAACTATAAGATTAATCTGATCAATTAATCATTATTTCTTACGGCGCAAGGAAGCAAAAGCCATGTTGGGGGAAATCGCTATGGAAGACAATCTTAAAAAAGAATTTAAATGGTATTTAGATAACCAGAACGATCTGGTTAAGAAATATAACGGAAAAATCATTGTCATCAAAGATTGTGAGGTGATTGGCACCTTTGATGAAATAGGAACAGCGGTGGAAGAAACCTCAAAAACCTATGATATGGGAACCTTCTTGGTTCAAAAATGCTCATCTGGAGAAGAAGATTACACTGCTGTATTTCATTCCCGAGTTGCATAATACTTAATGCCAGCAAACCAGCCCCCTGCCCCACCTGTTAAATGTTTCACAGTCACAGCAAATGGACAGAGAAATGTTCTAGCAACCGAAGCCTCAGTTTTCGCCAAACCATCAAACGATTCAAATGAGGGTAAAAAATTTGAGGTTATTTGGGACACCGGGGCAAGCAAATCTGCAATTACTATAGATGTTGTCCAAGCCTTAGATTTAAAACCAATTGGAAGAACCGTAACACAAACAGCGCATGGCCCAAGAGAGTGCAACGTTTTTTTGGTTTCTATTATGCTCCCAAATGGAATGGGCTTTAGAAATGTTACTGTGACAGAAGTTGAATTAGTAGGGAAATACAATCTTTTGATAGGAATGGATATTATTGGAACCGGAGATTTTGCGGTCACTAATTTGGGAGGGAAAACTGTTTTTTCCTTTCGATGCCCCTCAATGATTCATATAGATTTCGTTAAAGAATTTAACGCACAAAATGCCCCGGGGAGAAATGATCCATGTTTTTGTGGTAGCGGAAAAAAATATAAGCAATGTTGTAGGCCATAAAAGAAAAATAGAAACTAACTAAGCCGGAGCCTTTGGGTTCCGGTTTTTTATTTTTGGGTATGTACCATAAAGTAGATTTTAATAAATGTGTTAGAGAGAATTAAATCCCTGTTTTATGGTCGCTTTAAATTACCCTAAAATAGTTGTCTCCATTCCTTCCTTCTTGTTAAACACAGTAAAACATTTAGCCCATCAAGTTCCCCTCTAATAATATTGTTTACTACTATTTTCCACTTGTTTTATTTTGAACGGATCAATGCCATAATGAATAATGGAAAATTTTGAACGTTGAAAAAATTATGAAAATTATTGTTTGTATAAAACAAGTACTGGACACTGGGGCGGCCATTCAGATTCAGGATGAAAAAATAATCTCACCTGGAAGTCCCTTGATCATGAATCCATACGATGAGTTTGCGGTTGAAGAAGCAGTTCGTATTAAAGCAGCCTTACCGGATTCGGAAATTACGGTTTTTTCATTGGGACCTGACAGTGTAAAGGAAACCCTGAAGAGATCGTTGGCTATGGGTGCCGATCATGCGATTCATGTTTCGGATCCCCTGTTTGAAGGGTTGGACAATTCCCTTGTTGCCAAGGTTTTGGCGAAGGCTATTCAAAAGCAACCTTTTGATTTGGTTCTCTGTGGTCGACAGGCGGTTGATGATGATTTGGCGCAGGTGGGTCCTGCATTGGCAGTGTTGCTGGAGATACCGTTTGCTACCATTGTTACTAAATTAGAATTTGCAGAAAATTTTCAAAGTGCTGATATCACACGACAGATTGAAGGCGGGAATGAGATTCGAAAAAATATGTCCTTGCCCTTTCTGGTTACATGTCAGAAAGGATTGAATGAGCCTCGACTTCCTTCTCTAAAAGGGATAATGGCCGCCAAGAAAAAAGAGATACAAAATCTTTCAGCCTCGGACTTGGATCTGGATGCGCAATTTCTTGATCTTCAAAACAAAAGATTGGAAGAAATAAATCTCTCCTTGCCTCCTGAACGGAAAAAAGGAATAATTCTGGAAGGTGTGGATGAAGATATGGCTAAACAGTTGGCCACAATCATCCGTGAAGAAGAAAAGATCATTTAACTTAGAAGGTTTTTCCAAAATGAATGAAACTACCGACCAAAACTTTTTTCAAAAGAATAAAGAAAAATTGGGATTGGGCGCTCTTATCGTTTATGTCCTTCTACTGGGGTTGGGTACAATAGGGGAGGTATGGGAGGTTGAATGGATTCTTGATCTACCACTGTTCAGGCCTCCTGGTAAGTACTGACTCATAAATAATGTAAAAATAGACATTGCCTATAATGTCCCAATAAGGCTTTCATTTTGCTTTCCACTTTTCTTTTCTCCGTTGTAGTTTTTCTGCAGCTGGGTTATCCTTCCTCCTTTTCAAAGTCGCTATTTTCCTAGGGTGCACAAGTGAATAAAAGCCTTACCATCGCGGTGGTCGTGGAACACGATCAAAATGGGATAAAACCCGTTACCTATGAAGTTCTCAATGCCGCTCAAAATATTGCCAGCTCAATAATCGCTTATTATTTTTCCAGCGATCCAGAAGCAGATCCTCAGCCTTTAATACAGGGGGGTGCCGATGAAGTTCGGATTTGCCTTCACTCGGATTATGAACAGTACACACATGAGACCTATGCAGCGGGATTGATCACCGAAGTCGAAAAATCTCAGCCTGCAATGATTTTGCTGTCAGCTTCCAATAACGGTAAGGAATTAGCCGCTGAGGTTGCCACCCGCTTGCAAGTTGGGTTGGCCACCGATTGCATTGATCTCCAGCTTTCAGAGACGGGTGAGGTGATTGTTAAAAGACCCGTATTTTCTGGGAAAGCCCATTCGGTGTGTCGGTTGAACGGTCCGAAGCCTTACCTCATCACATTACGTCCCAATATTTTTAGGGGAGGAGGAAGCGATATAACCCGGACCGGAGAGGTGGTAAAAGAAGATATTGATCTGCCGGATTTTTCACAGATTGTAAAAGGGCTCACCCGGGAAGTTGGCGCAGATTTGGATATTACTGAGGCTCGAATCATTGTTTCAGGTGGATTGGGCATGCAGTCCCCAGAAAACTTTACCTTGCTTGAAGACCTGGCAGAGGTTTTGGGCGCGGCTGTGGCAGCTTCTCGGCCGGTTGTGGATAATGGCTGGCAGGAATATTCGCATCAGGTGGGTCAGACGGGCAGAACCGTTTCCCCCGATTTATATATTGCCTGCGGGATTTCAGGGGCAGTGCAACATCTTGCCGGAATGTCTTCTTCGCGTTGCATTGTTGCCATAAACTCCGATCCTCATGCTGCCATATTTTCTATAGCAGATTATGGAATTGTGGGCGATGCTTTAAAAATAGTTCCCTTACTGACTCAGGAGTTTAAAACTATTCTTGATGGCAGTAGCTGAACCTTTCCTAACTATTCCATCTTTTCCAATATGAACATTAAGGAGATTTTAGAAGACCCCCGCCTCGACCTCTCCCCCGATGCTTCCTTCGAGCAAATTGCTTTTCAATTAAATTCCTATCTTGACCTTCTTATTAAGTGGAACCAAAAAATTAACCTCACCTCTGAAAAATCACCCCAGGACATTTTACAACGCCATATATTCGATTCTTTACAATACGCTCGAGTCCTATCTCCCAAAGATAAGATTGTGGATATTGGTAGTGGCGCTGGATTCCCAGGCATTCCTCTGAAAATAATATATCCCGATTTAGTCGCTACCCTGATAGAGAGCCAAAGGAAGCGATGCAGCTTTCTGGAAGCCGTTATCTTCAAACTTGGCCTTAAAGAAACCAAGGTCCTTAACAGCAGAGCAGAGAAAACCTTTCCCAAGCAGTTGGTCGAGGCAGTTATTTTCAGGGCGGTTACCGATATTAAGAGCTGCCTTGAACTGGCCGCACCCTTTTTACGGGTTGGAGGAAAAGTGGTTTTGAAAAAAGGCCCCGATGAGAACAGCCAAGCCAATCAGCCTCTTGATGGTTACACGCTGGAACAGGAGCTTGTTGTTACCGGACACAATAATAAAAAATCCAGCCTCTTGGTTTTTATAAAAAGCCTTCCTTGACCCATTGTTTCACGTGAAACAAAATCCACTTCCCCAAAAGTCACTTCATATGTTTCACGTGAAACATTTTTCCGTTCTTCCCGGGTAAATATTTATTTCAAAAGGAAATATATTTGGTAGAAAACCGAATTTATGCTAATTTTAGGGTAGAGTATTTCTAATAATTTATCTTGCGCGGTTCTTAAAATATAAGGACTTGCAAGTTGCTGTAGAGATCCTCTGAAATATACCTCGACTGTTTGGGCCTCATGAGCAAAATAATCAGCATTGCAAACCAAAAAGGTGGAGTGGGGAAAACCACCACAGCCATCAATCTCGCCGCATCTATAGCCCTTTCGGGCAAAAAAGTTCTGTTGATTGATGTTGATCCTCAAGGCAATGCCTCAAGCGGGCTGGGGGTTGATGAAGATGCCCGTGGGGTTTATGAACTATTGATGGGTGAGGCAACGGTGAAGGAAGTCACTTGCTCAACAGAAATCGAAACTCTTAAAATAATCCCTTCAAGAGTGGACCTGACGGGAGCCGAGATTGAATTGGTAGCAAGAGAGTCGAGGGAAAAAGTTTTGAAGCAGGCCCTGACTAAAATAGATGATTATGAATTTGTGGTAATAGATTGTCCGCCTTCATTGGGTCTTCTAACTTTAAATGCTCTTGCTGTTTCCAATTCTGTGCTCATTCCCATGCAGTGTGAATATTATGCCTTGCAAGGCCTAAGCCATTTATTGAAAACACTGAAGCTAGTAAAAAAATCCATCAACCCGGACTTAAAAGTTGAGGGAATTCTATTAACGATGTTTGATGGAAGAACCCTGCTGGCAACGCAGGTTAAAGATCAAGTGCAAAAATATTTCAGTGATTTTCTTTTAAAAAGTGTTATTCCCAGGAACGTACGTTTGAGCGAGGCGCCCAGCCACGGAAAGCCGATCATGCTTTATGCAGGCCGTTCACGGGGAGCCGACTCTTATGTGGAACTTGCAAAAGAAATTATTTCCCGATCTAAAAACGATTCGCGGCCGAAGACTTCCTTAACAGGATCAGCAGCATGAACAGAAAAGCTTTAGGTAAAGGTATCAATGCTCTGATCCCCGACTTTGAAATGGGGGTCCCCGAGGCTGAACCGTCTTCCGCCAGTGATTTGCTTATCGATGAAATTTCTCCAAATCGTTTGCAACCGAGAAATTATTTTGATGATAAAAAGCTGGGCGAGCTGATGACTTCTATTGAGGAACATGGAGTGTTGCAGCCTGTTGTTGTTCAAAAAGCTGATTCAGGTTATGAGCTGATCGTGGGGGAAAGGCGCTGGCGAGCTTCTAAAAAACTCGGACTCAAAAAAATCCCCGCTGTGATAAGAGAAGTCAGCGATGCGCAATCCCTCGAATTAGCCATCATAGAAAATATTCATCGCCAGGATTTGAACCCTATAGAAGAGGCCGAAGCTTATGCCAGGTTGTCCAACGAGTTTGCACTGACCCAGGAAATGGTAGCGGAAAAAGTGGGAAAGAGCCGGACAGCGGTTGCCAACATTTTGCGGTTATTAAAATTGTCGCGGAATATAAAAGAAGATTTGATCTCTGGAAAAATATCAATGGGCCATGCAAGAGCTCTGCTCGGTTTGGAAAACCCAAAACAAATGGAAGCCCTGAGAAAAGAAATTGCCAAACAGGATTTGACGGTCCGGCAAACAGAAAGCAGAGTTAATAAATTAAAAAAAGGTGTTGTTGACAAACCGGTAACACCCAAGGTAAAAAAAGATATTTTCATCAAAGATCTCGAAAAAGATTTAGCAAGAAGGTTGGGAACAAAGGTGGATATTTCACCGAAGAAAAATGGCGGAAAACTAGTTGTGACCTATTACTCTGATGATGATTTGGAACGCATTCAAGAGCTGATGGGGAACAGTAAAAAATAATTTTTTAAAAAGGGAAAGCTTCTCATGTGGAAGGAAAAGACAAACATGAAAAAAGACGATGCTCAAATAAAAGCCTATATGGGCGAAGACACAGTTTTTAACGGATCACTTACTTTTGACGGGACCGTTCGGATTGACGGCAAGTTTGAAGGTCAAGTCATTACCGAAGACACTTTAATTATTGGTGAGACAGGCCATCTTATGGCGGAAATTTCTGCAGGCACTGTTATTTGTATGGGCCGTGTGGAAGGCACCGTTATGGCTTCTAAAAAAGTAGAAATTCATTCGACCAGCAAGGTTGTGGGAAATGTGAAATCTCCAGCTTTGTATATTGAGTTGGGCGGTGTGTTGGATGGAGCTTGTGATATGACCGGCAAAGAATCTAAAATTATTCCCTTGGTAAAAGCAGAAGAAAAAGAAAAGAAACCCGCCAACAAAACCCAAAATGGGTAAAAGAAAAAACTCTAAAGTTATTGTTTTAAAATTACTTATTGAGTTTTTGGTGGCAGGAGATTAGAATATATTCTGTTTATGGGAAATGAGGAAAGAGGTTCCCTGGATCAGGGGACAATATATATTGTAAGTACTCCGATTGGGAATCTAGGTGATTTCACTCATAGGGCAATTGAGACTTTAAGTGCTGTTTCCTTGATCGCTGCAGAAGATACCCGTCGTACACGGATTTTGTTAAATCGCTATAAAATCCAAACCCCTCTTTCCAGTTACAACAGTTATAACAAGTTTAAAAAGGGACCCTTATTCATCAGTCGCCTTAAAAAAGGCGAAAGCATTGCCTTGGTTTCTGATGCAGGAACACCTGGAATTTCGGACCCGCATTACCATTTAGTGCAATCGGCGTTGGAGGAAGGCATTACTGTTAATGCCATTCCCGGGCCATCAGCACTTTTGGGCGCGCTGACGGTTTCCGGTCTCCCCATGGACAAATTTGTTTTTGAGGGTTTTCTTCCCCGGAAAAAAGGAAGAGCTACAACGCTTGAGAATTTAGCTGGGGAAAAAAGAACACTGGTAATTTTTGAATCACCTAATCGTATTCAAAAAACCTTGAAGGATTTAGTAAAGTTTTTTGGTAATAGACAAGTCGCTATTGCCAGAGAGTTGACAAAAATGCATGAAGAAGTTGTGCGTGGAAATTTAGAAGACCTTGCAAATCAAGACCGCAAATGGAAGGGTGAATTAACATTGGTGATTGCAGGGTCCAATGAAAAGAAAAGGAAAGACTGAATGCCGGTAATTTCAATCATCGGTCCAAAAGGCGGAATAGGAAAAACAACGCTGTCCATAAACACGACGGCTGCGTTGACCCGTATGTTGGGTGATTCATTAAATCATGACAGCGTGTGTCTGTTCGATTTGGATTTACGCCTTCCTACGATTTCAAGTATTCTTGAGAGTCATCCCAGAAAAACTTTCTACGACCTGTTTGAAACACTCGCCAATAAAACCTATCAGGTCGATTTTTTGCAGTCCATTTACAGAATACTCACCTTATTCCAGGCCTATCTGAATAAGGAAATAGATGGCAACAATGTACAATTGCAAAAAAGCCTGGCTTTATATAAGAACCTGAATATTGAATTGTTTCATTTTTCTGAGTTTGATTTCGGAAACCTGTTACAGGAACTGTTTCTTGAGCGCGGGCAAATTCATTCTGTAACCCAGATTAAAGTTCTTAAACCGCTTTTGAAAAAAATCAATATGGATCAGTTTAAGGAGATCCTCAAGGAGCATGAAAACAATTCGCGGCCAGTTGCGGATGAGTTTATTAATTATATAGAGGAGTATAAGTTTTCCTTATTGGGAGGCGAAGTTCCTATTCTAGGTAAAAGAAGCCATCGAAAACGCATCAATGAACCGGCTTTCCTGTTACTGTTTCTGGAGTTTGTAAACGAACTCATTGACCGGTTTAAGTATGTCGTTCTCGACACACCCGCGGGAGGAGTAAACCATTTATCCTCTTTGATGAACTCTATCGATCAGGTCCTTTTCATTTTTGATATGAGTAATAGCATCGCAGTGAATGGTAGCATTGATGCATTGCATTCCTTTATCGACTATTACGAAGATTTTTACAGGGACTTTAAGCAGGGCCGTTTGACGGGTTTAGATAAGGCTTATGTAAACCGAATGGTTGCTGCGCGAGGTGAAGAGGCTGTTACCGAAATATTAAGCAACAAAAAATTTGGAATCATATTCAATCGATGCCAGTCTCCAAAAGAAATTTCAAATTGTCTCGACCAATTGAGAGAATATTTAGAGACCTTGGATCGTTATGATGAATATAAAGACCGGATACATATGGTTGGAATGGTGCCGCATCACAAAATTATAAACATCACCAACAATCGCGGGACTCTGTTTTATGACAAAGATAGTTCTTTGTCTAAATGTATAAATTTGATTGCTGAAAACATACTTTCAGACAATCAAAATTGCCCTACCTTGTCTAACCAGAATCAGGAAATTTTACAGTTCCTGCAAAAAAAAGGACAGGGAGGTTGGGCCAGTCGCTTTAACAGGATAGCTAGTAGCGTTGGATAACCAAATATGACCGATATAAAGCTTAAAGTTCTTACAGAAAAAGATTTTTTATTCCTGGCGAAAAAGAATCCGGAAGGTGTTTATGATAAGGAAACACGGGATAAACTTTTTTGGATTGTAAAAAGATTAACGCACGGATTAAAATTTTGCACAGGTGATGAAAAACAGCTACACAAAAAATTCAAAAATTCAGTTTTTGGTATTTTGCTGCGAAAAAATACAGAGACGAATGAAAAAATAAATCATCCGGGAAAAGTCCATGTGGCGGGAAAGTTTTCCGGGGAAATTGTAGCGAAATCGGTTCTTATAGAAAAAACCGCTACCGTTATTGCAAATATTGCTGCCGAAGAAGTTTTGTGTAAAGGCGTTGTGCGTGGGGATATTCGAGCAACAAATAAAGTAAAAATTTCGAAGGAAGCAGAAGTTACAGGTGACATTCATTCCCCCAACCTGAATATTGAGAAGGGTGCTTTGTTTGAAGGCCGTTGCTCAAGGCCAAAAACTAGAAAACTTCATTTGTTATCCTGGATTGGGAAAATATCCAAAAAAACCGGCTAAATTTGTTCAGATAGTTTTGTATAATTTGAAAAATACCCCTTCAATAATGGCTCGGGATCTAGAGTTCCGCGTATTTTGGTTTGAGGTTTAACGGGTTTGGATATCAAGCTTACGGTTTTGACCGTCACAGAATATAATTTGATTGGTACCAAAGATCCCAGCGGAAGTTATGATCGCAAAACCAGGGAAAACCTGTACTGGATCATTGAAAAGCTACGAACCAGCACCCTGCCTCTTTCAAAACTAGAATCCCGCCTTCTGGGTAAATTCAGAGAAGCTACCTTTGGCGCTCTGGAAGAAAAAGACAAGAAAGTAAAATTTGAAGTCGCCCGTTACCGATTGTCCAGTAATGTTAAAAATACCTTAAAGCTCGTTAGCTCGGGAATTGCACTCGTAATTTTAAGTGGGATTGTAATTTATCAGGTTTTTCTGGATAACCAAACTCGACAAAAAGTGGATGTGGCATGGTATCAGGGATTAAATAAAGTCGGCCTGGTTTCCAAGGAAGAAATTGAGCAAATACGGAATGACCTTTCCCTTACTTCTGAAGAGCTTCAAGAGACAAGAAAGTTCAATGCTGAGTTGAGCCAGCAAATTGAACAAATGATTTTAAATAACAAGGTGACGGAAAATTTAAAATACATTGTCAAACAGGTGTACAACAAAAAAGAAGCGAGCTATGAAAAATCTGGAAAATTCATGACTCTGAAGTACAACGGAAAAAAAGTGGCTTCCTACAATTATAAAGATCCGCAACTGTGGTACCTTTTGGGAGTCATTGAGAGTGGAGTCCTTAGAGTTTATTATAACGATGAAGAAATTCTACAAATTGAATCCATTTTTGGGCGCTCGGGAGAAGAAACTCCAGTAGGCGAGTATGAAATAAAAAATAAAGCCTACAAACCCACTTGGTACAAAAAAGAAACCTTGGATGGGAAAACAAGAGTGAGAGCAATTCCCTTTGGACACAAGGATCATGAAATTGGTCACTGGTGGATGGGAATGAAAAAACTAGGAGAGCCTGTTCCCGGCAGCTACGGTATTCATGGGGTCAATGTAGGTAAGGTCAATGAATTTTTTAAAAAGAATTTTGATTGGAGAAATGGAAGCGCGGGTTGCCCTAATATTCAAGATTGGTACCTTCACTTCCTGGCAAAAATGGTTCCCCGTGGCACTCGGGTAAATATTGTGCAAAAAGACAAGTGGAATAAGAAAAGGGACTTCATCCCACCTTCCGCCGCCTAACCCCCTCTAGCGAGAGGAGCAGTTGGCAATAACTTTTATAACTAACAATGAAAAAGAAAACTGGCGGTTCCTCAGTAAAAAAACTCTGGGGTGGCCGATTCAAACAATCGACAGACGCGTTGATGGAAACCTTTTCGGCCTCCATTTCTTTTGATAAGCGTCTTTATGACTGCGACATCGAAGGCAGCATCGCGCATTGCAAAATGCTGGCTCGCTGTAAAATAATCACCACAGCGGAATCCAATAAAATAATCAAGGGTCTTAAACGAATTTTACGCGAATGCGATGAAGATCGTTTCAAGTTCAGTGATAGCCTGGAAGATATTCATATGAATATTGAAAGCCGGCTTCGAGAAATTATTGGTCCTGTTGCTGGTAAGCTGCACACGGCAAGAAGTCGAAACGATCAGGTTTGTCTCGATATACGACTGTATCTCCGAAAAGAAATCGACGATATCGTTGGTGAACTTAATCGGCTTTGCAAAGCTTTGGTTTCCCTGGCCCAAAAAAATATCGATCATCTCATCCCGGGTTACACTCATCTCCAACGAGCGCAACCGGTTTTGTTGTCGCATCATTTATTGGCTTATGTAGAGATGATACTTCGTGATAAGGAACGTTTTCTCGATGCTTATAAGCGAATAAACGTAATGCCGCTGGGTTCGGCTGCTTTGGCTGGCACTAACTTTCCCATTGACCGAAAAATCACAGCAAAACTTTTAGGATTTCCTGAAATTTCTCATAATAGTATGGACGCGGTTGCTGACCGCGATTTCGCAGCGGAATTTTGTAGTGCATCTGCATTGACCATGATGCACCTCAGCCGATTTTGCGAAGAAGTGGTGATTTGGAATTCAAGTGAATTCGGGTTCCTCGAACTTTCCGATGCCTTCACCACGGGTAGCAGCATCATGCCACAAAAAAAGAATCCAGATGCAGCGGAACTCATTCGCGGAAAGTCAGGAAGGGTTTTTGGTAACCTGGTGTCTCTTCTCACTTTGATGAAAGGCCTGCCGCTTGCCTATAACAAGGATTTACAGGAAGACAAAGAACCGCTGTTCGATTCTGCGGAAACGGTCAAGGTCTGCATTAGAATTTTTAGCGATATGATGAAGTCAGCGAAGTTCATACCGATTGCAAAAAAAGAGTTGGAAGCAAGTGGCTTTCTCACAGCAACCGATTTAGCAGACTATCTGGTTTTGAAGGGAGTGCCGTTTCGCGAAGCTCATGAGATCACAGGTAAAACGGTAGCTTTTTGCCTGGAAAAAGATAAAATGCTGACCGATTTATCTTTAGCGCAACTTCGAAAAATATCTAAACGGTTTGATGAAGAAGTTTTTGACCACATCGCGCTCAAGAACTCCGTCGACCGGAAAAATATTTATGGGGGAACGGCAAAAAAGCAGGTTCGCGCGCAAATCACCCGTCTTACCAGAAAGCTTAAAGTAAAATAATGCGTCGTGTTTTTTTTGCTCTACTCGTAATTCTTTCCCTTATCTCGACAGGTCTGACCGGTTGCGGGCATAAAGCTCCCCCCAAACCACCCACCGCGCCTCCCGAAGAAGCAAAAGTCTAGCCCACTAACGTGGGAGATAAGTTCCCACCCCGCAAAGCCTAATCACAAACCATTGTTTTTATTGATTTTATGGCTTTTCTTGTAGAGGGCTTTATGGTATATTGCATTTTTATTTCATTAATTAAGGTCAATTTTTCAAGGGAATTGAAATGAATAAAGATCAAGTCGCGATTTATCTCAATGAGCACCCGGAATTTTTTAACGAATACCCTGAGCTTTTGAGAAAGATAAAAGAAATTGAAGAAGAAGACCTTCCCATTGAACCGATGAGCACTTTGAGTCTAGCTGACCGCATTATCAAGCGGGTACACGATGATAAAGAGCATCTAAAAAGCAAATTGGAGTGGTTGTTCGAAATTTCTCGCGCCAATGAAAAAATTCAAGATCACTTATTTGAAATAGAACAACTGGTTTTGACCAGTACCAATCTTGACCAGATGGTCAATCAGTTGAGAAAAGAAATTCCCAATCGATTTGGTATTCCCAGTGTCATTGTTTGTCTTGTCCAGGGTTCGGACCATTTTATGGAAGACCGACTGCGGGAGCGTTATCATGGAGAACTGGACGAAACCGTAAAATTTATCAGCAAAGAAACCGCTTCAAGTTGGTTTGAGGGGAACCCCAAGCCGGTACTTCGCGGAGAGATAAATGAGTCCGAAGTGTTTGTATCTTCCAATGAGGAAGATTCAATTAAGTCCGAAGCGCTCATTCCCATTGTGGCTCAGGAATCTTTGGTAGGAGTCATAGCGTTTGGCAGTCCCAACGCCTTTCATTTTCATGAAGGACTGGGCACCGAGTTTCTCGAACGCATGGCAGATAAAATCGCGATCTCCATCAACAACATCCTCCTCATCGACCAACTCAAAGACCAGCTCGTCCACTAGCCGGCCCACTCGGCGTGGGGCCAATAAGTCGGTGCTTAAAAAGCAAGACGGTGCCATAAAACTTTTTCTGTAGTTTCGCCAAATTTGTTTCCTTATGCGAACCCTACGTCATCGCGAACTCCCGTAGGGAGTGCGGCGATCCAGACTTAGGAAATGCTCAATTTGCGTCCAAGTCCATACTGCGTTAACATTCTCTTTCTTAGAAATATAAAGGAGTGAGCTATGTCAGATGAAATAATAAAAAACCTGGGACCGTTGGGCCTCTTGGCAGGCAAATGGCAAGGGGATAAGGGCGACGACATTGCTCCCGATGACGATAAAAAAAGCGAAGAAAATAATAAATTCCGCGAAGAAATGATATTCGAGCCGATGGGCCCAGTGAACAATCACGAACAAACCCTTTATGGATTGCGTTATTCACTAACCGCCTGGCGCATTGGCGCAGCCGATCCTTTTCATGAAGACCGGGGTTATTTTCTTTGGGATGCAAAAAACAAACAGGCCATGCGTTGCACTTCGGTTCCACGGGGAATTTCATTTATTGCCGGGGGAACGGTGGAACCCGATGCGAAGGAATTTGATCTTGCAGCGGATGTGGGATCAGAAACCTATGGAATCTGTTCTAACAAGTTTCTCGACGAAGAATTCAAAACCGTTCGCTTTGAAATGAAAATCACCATTCATAGTAATGATAGTTTCACCTACGATCAAGACACGCAAATCCAGATCAAAGGCAACCCCAACCTGTTCCATCACACCGATAAAAACACATTAAATAGAGTGGGTTAATTAATCTTATTGGTATTTTCCTTATTCAACGCTTTTTCAAGGATAAAGCCCAAGGGTTTGTTTTTTATGCCCTGTTCCGGGCTTGACTAAACCCTCAAACTCGATAATACTAAACCATCACACGCAGGTAACACATTGAAACTTTTGTAATGAATAGGAATTTTTATTAAATGTTACGCAAAGCAAAAATTGAAGATGCGCAGGCCATCCAGAACCTGATCTGTTTTTATTCTGAAGACGGTAAAATGCTGTTCCGTCCTTTAGAAGAAATTGAACAGAACATTGCCGATTTCAGGGTTTATGAAAAATCGGGGGAGGTTGTTGGCATCTGCAACCTGAAATACGGTTGGGACAAACTGGTGGAAATTCGTTCGCTCGGTGTCGACCCACGGTACCATCGACAAGGTATCGCCACGCATATGGTAAGGGATAGTATTGAGCAGGCGTTATTGAATCAGGATTGCGAAACGGTTTTTGTTCTTACCTATGCCATCCCTCTATTTGAAAAACTGGGATTTCAAATCATAGACAAAGTAAATTTGCCGCAAAAAGTCTGGAACGATTGCCAGCAATGTTTGCATCAGGATAATTGCGATGAAACCGCGATGAGTTTTTCTCTGGTCCCGTTGAAAAAACAGGTCGAACAACCGGCCTTGAAAAATTCTGAACAAGCCTTATATTCCTAATAAGGGGGTATTATTATGTTGGGTCCTACTTTTAGTGCTTTAAGCGGATTGAACGATGCATCCAAAAGGTTGCAGAACAGCGCTAACAACCTCGCCAATGTGCAGACTTCAGGATTCAAAAAAAGTGATGTCAATAGTGTCGATAGCAAAACCGGTGGAACGCGCGTAAATTCCATTTCCAAAGTTAATACTCAAGGCGGGTTGATACCCACCAATAATCCTTTAGATTTGGCCATTGAAGGGAATGGGTTTTTTCAAGTTAACAATCCGAATGGAGGAACCAGTTTTACCCGTTCGGGAAGTTTTAATTTAGATGGTACCGGTCAAGTGGTGGATGCCAGCGGCAATGCTTTAGTACCCGCGATCAACATTCCCGCAAATAACAACGGAATCAGTGTCTCTGCCGACGGTGGAGTTTCTGCCCAATCTCCGGATGGTCCGGTCGTCGCGGGCCAGATTCAACTTGCGAATTTCCAGAACCCAGAAGGACTGAGCGCAGCGGGTGGAAACCTGCTGAACGAGTCGGCCGCCTCAGGGGCGCCGGTTGTGGGTGCACCAGGGCAAGGGGGAAATGGGACTGTTCTTTCGGGGTTTCTCGAAGGCTCCAACGTGGACATTGCAGAAGAAATGGTAGACCAGATTGTTGCTAAAGCGGCGTTTAAAGCCAATGTCAATGTTATCAAAGCCAACGATGAAATGATCGGCTCCTTGCTCGACATTAAGTCATAAAAAAATTTTCTTTATCACAAGCCTGTAGTATTCTTACCCAAATTTTTCACTTTAAAAAATAAATGGAAGATTACTTTGTGACGATAGAGCAATTTGTTCTATCGCTAAAGGAATCCGGTTTTTCCCTTTCCGCAACAGATTACGATCTCATCGAGCAATGGGAGAACCGTGGCGTGCCGGCTCATGTGGTGTGCCGTGGAATTGAAACCGGATTCGTGGAATTTGAACGTACTAATCCCAGGCAGCCTTCCCGGGTCAGCCTGAGTTATCTTAAAGTTTTTATTGAAGAAGAAATTGAACGCGAATGAAACAAAAAATAAAACCGGTGATTGATTGCGGCCGTTGCCGCGATAAAAAATATATTTTCGTCAATCAAAAAGGAAAAGTGCAGGCAGAGGCTTGTACCTGTTTTGAATGTAAGCTTTGTGAAGGCAGCCGCAGAATATTTGAAGAAACCCCTGAGGGGATTTCAAAGATCCGGGAATGCGAATGCAACGGACTTTTTAAAAGAATGGCTCTGTTCAATCAGGCCGGTGTTCCGGGCAAGTTTGATCACGAAGATTTTAGTACCTATGATGTAGAGCCTCCGCGGCACCGTTCCTTAAAAAATGCGTTACTCACTTCGCAAAAATTCATAAAAGATCATATCGAAAGGAAATATCACGAAGGGCTGATTTTTATGGGCGCGCCTGGACTCGGAAAAACCCATTTGGTGGTTTCGGTCATTAAAGAACTGGTCATGCAACATGGCGTGGAATGCAAGTTCGTCGATTTTTTTGAATTGCTGAGAGATATTCGGCACGGTTATGGCGAGGATATTTCGGAAAAAGATTTCATTGATCCTTATGTTGGGGTGCAGGTGCTGGTGATTGATGAACTAGCTAAAGGCCGCAATACGGATTGGGAATTGACCATTCTCGATCATTTTATTTCCACCCGTTACAACGATGACGATAAAGTCACTCTGGTCACCACAAATTTTAACGATAAACTTGAAAGTCCAGTAGCACCTGCCAGCCGCAATGACAAGCAAGGTTTATCGAACGCCTATTCACGTTTCACCCTTGAAGAAAAAGTCGGGGCCCGCATCCACTCCCGCCTGATGGAAATGTGCAAAAAAGTGAACCTCGAAGGCAAAGACTACCGTCGCATCCAATCCTGATTTATAAGAACCCACAATAAAATTTTGGGAGTTCATGTTTATTCCAAATAAATCCATCAAGCTTGTTTCTGTTTTATTTTTCGTAATGGCATTGAGTGCGTGTAAAGAGACTCTTGAGTCTCGGCATAATCCTTCAGGAATTAAAATTCCCTTACCCACAAATGATTTTGGCAAGTATATAGATGAAACAAGAGAACAGATCAAAAAGGCAACTTTGAATGAGGGATTGAAAGACGATTGGATCGAGAAGCGGCTCCCTTTCGAACATCGACCCGACAAAGAAAAATGTGCTGAATCAAAATCTGATAAAGGGGCTTTGTTGATCCATGGTCTTACTGATTCCCCATTTATCATGCGTGAACTGGGTGAAAGGTTTCGGGATGAATGTTTTTGGGTTCGTTCCATCCTCCTGCCTGGTCACGGTACGGTTCCTGGTGATTTATTAAATATAAATTTCCTGGATTGGGTGAAAGCAATTGATGCCGGAATTGATAGTTTCAACGGTAGAGTAGAGGAGCTGTTTCTGGTCGGGTTTTCCACCGGTTCTTCATTGGCCTTGCACCATGTCTTGCGAAAAAACAATCCGAAAAATATAAAGGGTTTGATTCTTTTGGCTCCTGGAATTAAAGAGAATACCTCGTTGGGTTTTGCAGCCGGTTATATAGCAAGTATTGGAAATATTTTTACGAAAGCCGGATGGCTGGATATTCACCCGGATGAAGATCAAGTAAAATATGAATCCTTTTCAGCAAATGCAGGGGCTCAGTTCCATTATCTGGCTAAGAATTTGCGAAACCTTGCTAAGGAAAAACCACCCATAACAATTCCCGTTTTCATGGCAATCAGTTCAGCAGATGCTACCGTTGATGCGGATCGAGCACGAGAGTTTTTTTGTAATGAAGCGGAAAATCCTAAGAATAAAATGATCTGGTATACCGCGAAAGAACAAAAAGAAGATCCCAAGGACACCTGTAAGGGGTTTTTAGTTAAGCGCATCAGAAACCTTGATGCAGGAATATTGGACTACGCTCACCTTTCCCTGCCTGTGCATCCAAACAACGATTATTATGGAAGAAATGGGGAATATAAAAGTTGCTTATCATATTCCAAATCTAATGACCCGGACGAACAGGATGATCCCAATCTAGAGATATGCAAAGAGGGAAAAATTGGAAAGAAAAATTTAATGTTTGGGGAACACACAGATGAAAATAAAGAAGATTATGTTGTCCGCCGATTGACTTTTAATCCTTCATTCGATGACATGATGAAAGATATTTATAAATTCATCGAAAATATAAATCGGAAAGAAAAAAATTAATGGAAAGAGAGAAGCTTATGTAATTTGAGGATGTAACTGGGGAAGATAAAAGGGGCACGTGGGAGGCGACTCCTCCTGGATTTGCCTCCCACGTGATGGGATATTTCAGAATATTATGATCCACTGGACAATGAAGAAAAACTTTGAAAACGATTTTTCAAGCTAATTTCTCACTATCTTTTTTACCCGCCTTAAAAACATACTAAATATCCTTTTAATTCCATAGGTTTTAACATAAACTTTCATTCTTAGTTTTTTCAATACTTTTTTATACTCTTATCAATGAGTCTGAGCTACCTCTTATTAAATAAAATAGAGAGCTTGACTGTTGAATAATAAAACGGCTTTTTAAATGAAATTTGAGATAAATGGTATTAGAAAATTGTTTTTTTTCGCAGTAACAGGAATAAATATATTATTTCTTTTTTCTTGTATCCAGAGTGTTCCTACTCCAGTTGTTACAAATGAATCCAGTAAAGTTGGGAGTGAATCATCCAAACTTGACAATGTTTCGACTACTGCTTTGAAGAAAGAAGAATCTGGAAACAACTACAGTAAAGATATTGCCCTTAAGGCTGCTAATGAACATGAGGCTCTTTTTGCAGAAAGCAAATACCCTTCCGCAGCCACTTGTGGCACCTGTCACCCAAAACAATATGAGCAGTGGTCGGTTTCTTCCCATTCTTATGCCCAACTGAGTCCTGTTTATCTTTCCCTTAGTAGTGAAATTAATGAATTAACCAGTGGGTCAAATGGAGATTTTTGTTTGCGTTGTCACAGCCCTATTGGAGCAAACCTGGGAGAATCGCCTTTTATATCGAATTTGGACCGACACCCCACTTCAAGAGAAGGAATTACTTGTGTCGTTTGCCATAGAGTTAATAAAAACTATAACAAGAGAAGTGGCCGATTGGCGCTGGTTCAGGGAGGATTGGTGGAGCCCGTTTATGGTCCCAAGGGTAATGAAGAGATGTCGCGGGTTTTGAACAATAAGAAAGATTTTAGAGTGGTGACGGAGGAAGGTAAACGTGGAAGGAAAATCCACAAAGAAGTAAAACAATTCACAACCATTTCTACTTCTGTGTTCTGCGGGTCCTGTCACGATGTGACATTGCTAAATGGGTTTAGATTAGAAGAGGCTTTTAGTGAATACCGAACATCTCCTGCTGCTGCAAATGGGGTCACATGTCAGGATTGCCATATGGGTAAAGAACAAGGAGTGGTTTCTGGTTACGATGAAGGGCCTGCGGCATTAGTGGGTGATAAACCAACCAAGACTCGCAAATTAACAAATCATTTTTTTGCAGGTCCCGATTATTCTGTAGTGCATCCAGGGATTTTTCCCCACAACTCCGAAGCCCAGGAATTTGCCACCATGAGAGAATGGTTGGAATTTGACCATGAGGCAGGATGGGGAACAGATGAGTTTGAGGATAATGTTTCTGAAGAAATTAAGTTTCCTCCCCGATGGGACTCAGTTGATGACCGTTACGATGCCCGCGAAATTTTAGAAAAGCAATTTGAAAGATTAGAATGGGCAAGAGAGAAGCGGTTAGAAGTGCTTCGTAACGGTTACCAGTTGGAAGAAATTGTTAATGAAGAAAGCGATCAGGAAAGTATCCAATTTAAAATAAAAGTTAGCAATCTTACGGATGGACATAATGTGCCAACGGGGTTCACAGGAGAAAGGTTAGTTTGGCTGCATGTTGTGGTTATTGACAAAAAAGGAAAAGTAGTTTTTGAGTCCGGGGATTTGGACCCAAATGGGGATGTGCGAGATAGAGAATCTGCATATGTGCATAATGGGGAGCTCCCGCTTGATACACAACTATTTGACCTGAGATCAAGATTTGTTGTTCAGAACATTCGTGGTGGAGAAAGGGAACGGATTATTCCAATTCCTTATCCGTCGATCACAATTCCTTTTGTTCGTCCTTCAATTCAATCTTTGATTTTAACAGGAGAACCGGCAACAGAACGAAGTCATCGTCGAGGAATTGAACCCTTAGGATATAGATGGGCAAAATACAAAGTAGAAAAAGGAAATTTTTCACAAGGTCCTTACCAAGTAAGGGCAGAACTAAAATCTGGGATGGTTCCTGCCAATTTAATAGGGGATATTCAAGGGCGAGGTTTTGATTATTCGATGAGTGCCCATGAAGTTGCTGAAGAAGTTAAGGCCGGTTATGAAATTTTATGGAAAAAAGAAATCAAAATTGATACAGGAAATTAATTAGCGAAATTTCCACATGGGTTCGGGGAGAACATTGGAAAATAGTAAAACAAAAAGTTCGGGTTTAAAACTAATTGCGTTACTAAGATTTTTTTCAATCTTAGGTGGCGTGTTTTTTGGCCTAATCAACTATGCTTTTGCGGATCTATATCCTCTTGGAGAAACCTCCGAAGTCAGCGCTTTTTCTAAAGAACACATTCCCCTCAGGCCCCCATCTGATACCGCCATGCGTCCACCCTTGATTTACGAAGGTGGAGATCTTTTTCTTGGAACCGGTGATTTGAATGAAGGTTTTGAAACTCCGTGGGGTGCAGTTTGGCAACCCCAATTATGGATTTTCGGATCTATGCGGTCAGCTATTTATACTTTTGATGATGGAGTGGCCAGTCCATCTGCAGAATGGGGTAACCGATTAGATCTTTACGCAAACTTGCAACTGTCTGGAACTGAAAAATTAATTATAGGAAGCCGACCTCTTGACCGAAATCGTCCCGATCGGTTTACACGGGCTACTATTAATGACAATCGTGGTTCAGGAAAGACGGAATTCAATGCAGATATTCGTACCTTCTTTTTTGAAGGAGATTTAGGAAGCCTGTTTCAAAACTTAGATCCAGGTGGAGTTACTTGGCTGGATTATGGTTTTACTGTAGGGCGTCAGCTTTTGCAGTTTCAAGAAGGTATTTTATTAAATGATGAAATGGATGTCTTTGGTATTACCCGTAACAATATAAGGCTTCCGGGAGTTTCAAACCTACGCACCTCTTTTGTTTGGGGATGGAATGAGTTCGGTCGTAGCAATGGGGTAAATACGAGTAACGCAAACTTATTTGGATTATTTAATTCAGCGGATCTTTATACATCTTCTATAAACCTGGACTTGGTATATATAGAGGACAATGAAGCTGTCGGCGATGGATTTAATATAGGGTTTTCCACCATTCAGCGTATTGGGGTTTTCAACACCGCATTCAGGATAAATAGCTCCCTTTCAGAAGGGGAGGATAATCAGAAAGTTGGGCAGGGAACTCTCTACTCCATTGAGTTTTCATGGACCCCGGAAAAATCCGATGACATCGTTTATATAAACTCATTTTTAGCGGATGGAAATTATACTCAGGCAGGTAGGGAGCCCGTTGTGGGTGGCGGGTTAGGTGCTTTGGGTATTTTATTTGCTTCCCCAAGTTTGGGAAATTTTGGGTCAGAACTCAATAGCTTTACAAATGATGTCGCTGGAATGGCCATTGGTTATGAAGCTTTTTGGGATAATCATAGAAGAAGTCTTACATTGGAAGTGGCGGGTCGAAAAGATACCAGTGGAAACCGGCCTGATGACATTGCTTTTGGGTTTGAGTTTCGCCAAAGGCTTGCACAAAGAATTCAACTACAAATCGATTCCCATTATGCAGTCCAGGAAAAACGAGATGATGGTTTTGGTATGAGAACAGAAATTCTTTACCAGTTTTAAATTCCGGATTTTATTTGTTTATATTTCGGAGTTTGAATTTTTACTGCGGTAACTTTTTTGGAGTAAATCTGGAGAGAATAAAAGGGGCACGTGGGAGGCGACTCCTCCTGGATTTGCCTCCCACGTAATGGGAAATTCCAATTTTTTGTCAACTCAACCTTGGTGGAGGATTAGGAGTCAGCCAGTAATTGAAACGTCCCTTTATAAGTTGCTTCGCAATTAACTTGCGGCTATTCTTTATTTAAGAATCGGAAGAAAGGTTTTCATCGTCAAAATCGACAACCGCAGGTTCTTTTTTTCTGCCTTTCTTTCCTTTACTTTTGATGGGCTCGCCCATCTGAAAAAATGAATTCCAATAATCTTTACTGAGCTTCTTACTGGAAAGGACTTTTTTCACTTTTCCTTTTTTATCGAATATTTTTACTTCGTGAAACATTTTACGCTCCAAAACTTGAAGGCCTTTTCCGACTCCCAAACTTACGCGCTCTGTAATGTCTCTTTAAGAACGCCGAATACTTCGGGTTCGATCGGCCAATTGAAAATTTATTGTGGATCTCCTAATACTAATTAGATCTTTGTAAAAGGTTGTCAAGCTACGGATCCAGATATAATTCTCAAGCCTTATGATGTCTTATCGGAGGAACGTTTTGAAACAATTAGTACTATTTTTGTATTTGAGCCTGTTTTTCACATTTTGGGGGTGTGAGAGGGAAATGAAAGAACATCCTCTTCCAGAGAGCTTGAAAAAGGAACTGGCACGAAAAAGTGACCCAAATGCCCATAAAAACGATGTTTCAGGCTCTATTTCAATGGCACCTGGAGTGCAGGCGGCGATCCACCCCAGTGCCGGATTGTTCATTTTTGCCCGTCCAGAAGGGGTGGATGCAGGCCCTCCTTTGGCAGTCAGGAAACATGGAATATTCGATTTTCCGTTCGAATTTGAAATCGGCCAACTCAATACCATGATGGAAGGCAGCGTTTTTGAGGGGAATTTGACCCTGGCCGCACGACTCGATCAGGATGGCAACCGGAAATCCAGCCCCGGCGACATCGAAGGCAAAGTTTCGGTGAAAGCCGGAGAAAAAGGCGTGGAGCTGGTTCTAGATACTGTGGTGGAAGGAGAGACTTTCAATATTCAGGGAACAGTCAGTGTCAGTGAAGGACTCAAAAACAAAATGCCCGAAAACGCCACCCTGTTTTTGTTTGTAAGAAACCTGAATGTGAAACGCGGTCCGCCGTTGGCGGTGCAGAGACTTCCCGAAATCAAGATGCCTTTAAAATTTTCACTGGGCCCGCAAGATATTATGATTCCCGGCACGCCATTTGATGGACCAATGGTCTTGACAGGAAGAATTGATTCCGATGGCGATGCCCGTGTCGGTGCAGGAGATATCGAAGGTTTTGTAAAAGTAAAACCGGGAGACAAAAACGTAGAACTATTATTGAATCATTTAACAGAAGGTTAAGATTTCAATTTTTACGAAGGCAAAGGGCTGCTATGCCTGTTGCAAAAAGACAGACCCAGCTGAAGACATCGCCGTTGAGACTGTAAAAAGTTTTCCTGTCTGTTGCAGGGGCGATGAGCGTTATACGAAAATCTTCAACAAACAAATTGGTTTCATCTCTTAGTTTTCCGGTGGCATCGATGGTACCGGAGATGCCTGTATTGGCGGCGCGAACGATGGGCACCCGGTTTTCTACGGCTCGCAATGCACCCATACTCATATGCTGGTAAGAGGCGGCACTTTTACCGAACCACGCATCGTTGGTGATGTTCACTAAAAAGTTGGCGCCGTTTTTCACCGCTTGCCGGATCAGGTCCGGAAAAATCATTTCATAGCAGATCGACACGCCTGCCTTGTTGCCCGCGGTTTCCATAACCGTTGCTTCTTTTCCGCGACCGAAATCACCGATCATCACCACCAGTTTTTCAATGAAGAATAAAATTTTCCGGAAGGGAACAAATTCGCCAAACGGCACTAGATGGCTTTTGTCGTAGCGGCTCAAAGTTTCGCCAGATTCTGAAAGCAGATAAGCACTGTTGAAATAAATTTGTTCACCGTTTATTTTTTCGCGGTGTGGGCTGCCGAATAGAATAGGAATTTTGATTTCCCGGGCAAGGTTTCTCATCATTTCGGTTTCTGTTTTGCTTTCTTCAAAATAAAAGGGGGTGGCGGTTTCCGGCCAGATGATTAGAGCGGGGTCTTCTTTGGCGGCTTTTAATGTCAAATCCTTATATTTTTGTATAACGTGATTCTGGTAGACAGGATTCCATTTCATGAACTGTTCTACATTTCCCTGAATCAAGCCCATTTTTATATTCGGCCTGTTGGTAATCGATGAAAGAGTTTCTTTCCAAATGATGGTCCCGTAAACCTGCCACATGGCAAAAACAAAAACTGTGACGGATAAAATTCTCCATCCCGTTTTGAGTTCGAACTCGTTTTGATTTTGTTCCCGCCAGCATTTCCAGGATAGGTAAAGTCCACAGTTGACCAGTATGATGAGCCAGGAGATGCCATAGACTCCGGTCCATTCGGCAGGTTGGATGACCGGCAGATTTTGGAATTGTGAATATCCGAGACCCAACCAGGAGAATCCGTATTCTGAATGAGTGGAACGCAGATATTCTAATGAAGTCCATAAAACGGGAGCAAAGACAAAGAAGTGGATGCGGTTTTCGCCGCAGGCTCTTCGCAGGAAATAGCAAAAAAGAGCAATAATGACTGATAAATAGGCGGATAAAAGCCCGAGAACCGCAAAACTCAAAATCCAGTGCAGATTGCCATAGTTTATGAGAGTATTGTTGATCCAGTTCAATCCCCAATTATAAAAAACCATCCCAGTGGTGAATCCGAGTAGAGCCGCCCTTTGTGGAGTGGTGTTTTCCATGGCAAAAAACAGGGGTATCCATGCAACCCAGGCCAAAATTTCCCAATTATGCCCAGGAAAAGTCAGGGCCAGCAATGCCCCGCTCAAAGCGGAAAGTAGGAAGGGTTTAGTTTCTTTAAGTGTTAGGTATTTCAAGTGGAGTGGTTTACAATATTAGGTGGATTACAGTGCTCATATGCAAGTTTCTAAGAGTTCCTGCGATCGATTTTTAAATAAAACTGAAAGCCCGTGTGAATCATAACGGGAACTATATATATTTTGGAAACAAAAAAACAATTAATAGACAGCTTTAAAAAGGTGTGTCTTTGTCGCAGTATCAAGGCCGGTACTATAACAGCCGCTATTCAGGAGGGTTCTTTGACTTTTGAAGCGCTGAGAAAAAACATTGGTGTGGGTACCGGAAACTGCAAAGCCAAGCGTTGTCGGGCTAAAATAGAAGAGAGAATCAAAGATCATAAGGCAGATCTTGCTGCAAATTCAGAAACGGGTGCCCCTCCCTGCGGATAAAAATTCTGCTTGTATGAAAGCAGGCTGATTATCCTAAAATTTCTACTGCCTCTTTTATGCGCCTGACGCCTTCCTCAATTTTATCCATTGAAGTGGCAAAAGCCATACGTGCGTTCGCATCGGCCCCGAATGCAATGCCTGGCACGATGGCTACTTTCTTTTCTGTTAAAAGAAACTCGGTAAAATCCAACGAGCCTTTTAATTCCTTTCCGCTGGCATCTTTTTTTCCATAGAGACCGGAGAAATCTGGAAAGGTGTAAAATGAGCCATTGGGTTGGTTGCAAGAGACCCCGGGAATAGCCGCCAATTGATCTACCATAACATTCCTGCGCTTTTCAAATTCACGTACCATTGCAAGGACATCGTCATGCGGGCCGGAAAGCGCTTCAATGCTGGCTGCCTGCGAAATGGAACAAGGTCCGGATGTGCTTTGACCCTGCAACTTGGCAACTTTTTTGACGATTTCGGCATCGGCAGCAATATAACCGATTCTCCAGCCTGTCATGGCATAGCATTTTGAAACGCCATTGATCACAACACAATTTTTCTGAGCTTCTTTACTTAGCGAGGCGATACTTGTGTGTTGGAATCCATCAAAAATTATCCACTCATAAATTTCATCCGAGATGAGCAATAAATTATTTTCCAAGGCGCATTCAGCAATAGCTTCCAATTCAGATTTTTCATAAGCAAAGCCTGTTGGATTGCTAGGAGAGTTGATCAGTATTGCGCGGGTGTTGGGAGTCAGGACTTCTTTAATTTGATCCACAGTGATTTTAAAATCGTTGGCTGCGTCGGTTTCTATGATAACGGGTTTGGCGCCTGACAAAACCACCATTTCTGGAAACGAAACCCAGTAAGGCGCTGGAATGATGACCTCGTCTCCCTCTTCCCACAAAGCTTGCGCGAGGTTATAGAAAGAATGTTTGGCTCCGCATGAAACCAGTATTTGGTTTCTATCGTAATCCAAACCATTATCCCTTTTCATTTTGGTAATGATCGCATCTTTCAACTCATTGGTTCCACCGACCGGAGTGTAATGGGTCTCGTTTGCTTCAATGGCCCGGATGGCAGCCTGCTTGATTCGCTCGGGGGTGTTGAAGTCAGGTTCCCCTGCACCGAAACCAATGACATCTTCGCCCTGGGCTTTCAGCTCTTTGGCTTTGGCATCGATCGCCAACGTCATGGAGGGCTTTACTTGTTCAATGCGTTTGGAAAATTTCATAATTTTTACGAGTTTTGTTAAACGATTTCAGTATTGAAAATTTCAGAAAAACTTGTTCTTTGCGGTTCTCACTTTTGCAGTAAATTCAGCCAAAATTTTTCTTTAATTCTTTATGAACAATTTTTGGAACAAGTTTAGAAACGTCGCCGCCATGTCGGGCGGTCTCCTTTACCAGATTGGAACTTAAGAAAGAAAACTCCTGACTGGGAATCATAAAAAGGGTTTCTATTTTTTCATCCAGCGTTCGGTTCATGAGCCCCATTTGTAATTCAAATTCAAAATCACTTATGGCTCGCAATCCTTTAATGACCACAGATGCATTTTTAGTATGGGCTAAATTGATAAGTAAATTATCAAAGGGCACCACTTCTAAATTTTCCAAATTTTGGGTAGCTTCCATTATGAAATCAACGCGGCTTTCCAGGGAGAATATGGGGTTCTTGGTAGGATTCAAAGCCACCGCCACAATTACCCGATCAAATATTTTTAGCGCGCGTCGCATTATATCAATATGACCAAAAGTAACAGGATCAAAAGTTCCCGGATATAGAGCAACCAGCTTTTTTTTCATAAAAATTCCTCAAGAAAATTGGAGATTATAGCTCCAATTTAATTTTTGGCAAATCTTCTTTAGAGACGGTTTTTTTCATTGATAACATAAAATTTTTTATAGAAATATTTTTAGTTTGGGAATTATAAATTTTTAGTAATTTTTCTAAAAAATTGAAGATTTGAAAAAACATAAAAACCCCACGTAAATTTGCCAAACTAGTTGATTTTTCGGGACTTTTTTTGTTTTTTTATTGAAGGAACCCACATGTAAATATGTTTTGAGTTGGCAAACCCAAAGAAACTCGTTTATTTATAAGGGTTTATGGTATTTAAAAATTTAATTAAAAATTTTTTTTTTGGGTGAAATTTCTCGATTTTGGGCCCATATTTTAGTAAGAATTGGGCCCGTATTTAAGCCGGAAATTTTAATTTTTTAATCCCTGATATTTCCTTGACATTTTGCTTGAAATTCCATATAACAGTGCCTCATCTAGAGAAAAGGTTACAAATTTTATTCGATATTCAGGTCTTAAAAAATGGGAATTTTCAGGAGTATTCGCCTCTTATTATTTTAACGAAACGTAAGCGAGTTTTCCTAAGGTAGCGTTAATGACCCTCTTTTTTTAGAGGTCTGTTTCGACGCGATTAGACGCGGGTTTCCCGTGTTAAGCTTTTTATTTTTTTATGTTAGTTGCATGTTGTTTGAAAGTTAGAATTGTTTTTAAAAGTAGTAAGTTTTAGCAGGTTTTTTGAGTAGTTTTTTTTAGGTTAAATAGGGGGGAAGGACAGTTGTCCAGACTCCCCGAAGAAGTAAAGCAGTTGTAGTGTGAAGTAGTTGTGAAAAAGGGTCCGGATCATTACCGGGCTCAAAATTTCCAAGTTTCACAAGGAGGTTTGTATATGAGGTTAAACAGACGTAAGTTCTTGCAGG
>CAZECX010000008.1:0-50909 GCA_964510965.1 uncultured Nitrospina sp.
TAAATTATTACTGAAAATTATCAAAAAACGACCTCTTAACTAGTCATGAACCTTAAAATTTAAAATATATGCACTCCAAAAAAACGGCTCCTTCCCTATGTTGTTAGCGAAGGTTGCTGATGCTAACTTGCGGATAAAATCTCTTTTAGTTTTTCCAGCGCCCTCTTCCGATGTGATATGGCATTTTTTTCTTCCGAAGGCATTTCGGCGTACGTTTTCTCATAACCTTCAGGCATAAAAAATACATCCCAGCCGAATCCGTTACTACCACGAATCTCGGTGGCTATGGTTCCTTTAACCTCCCCGCGCACGACTTGAATATTTTCCCCATCATGGATGGCGAGACAACAGACGGCAATGGCACTGCGGTCTTCAAACGATTGCAGCATCTTGAGCATACCCTCACAGCCAACGGTGCATTCAAACCATTTGACCAGAGCCCCTGGCAAACCCTCCCACGCATTAAATAATAGACCCGAATCTTCTACCAGTACAGGACATTTTAAGGAATCATAGGCCTGCTGGCATTTATGGCGTACCAACTCATCAAGGTCCTGGGTTTGGATTTCAAACAAGCCGTCCACCTCGACCTGCTCCAGCGGGACACCCAATATGGCACCTGCCTCTTTAGCCTTATTAGCATTTCCTGTTACAAATTTAAATTGACTAAACATACCCGCTCCAAAATGCTATTATTCGAAAATAAAAAATAGCCCCGCATGGATTCCCGTGTTATACATTACCTTTTTTTTGGCCCCATGATTAAACTTTTCCGATCATTTACATACGCAATCGCACTTCTCCTGCTCACGTCCTGCTCTAATATTTTTGAATTGGATTCGGATGTCCAAGCCCGCCAGGCTCTTTTCGATCTGATGGAAATTCAGGATAAATTTTATCAGGAAAACAACAGATACGCAGGCAAACTCTTTGAAATTGAAAAATACAATTTCAAATATCATACAGGGATTGTCTATATGGAAATCGAGCAGGCGAACAAAGATGGTTACCGGGCCATTTCTTTACCTGCCGAGTCCACCTCCGCCAGGGTTTTCGCCTTTGATAGTAAACAAGGCGGTTTTTATGAAATGCAAGATGATGAAGTTTCCAGATATGTTTTGGGGTCTTTACGACAAATCCGAGAAGAGAAACGAAAAGAGGATTTAAGCGATTTCACCGCATGGATAATGATGGGAGGAATGGTTTTCCTTGGCTTACGTTTTATATCCCGATTCAAAAAAGCAGAAAATAATTCGCTTTTGGGTGCCTACCTTTTCTGTCTATTCCCATTGGCTTGGTCCATCGCTGTTTTAGGGAAAATGGACAAGAATGTTGTTTTCAGCACTCTGGTCGCACAGGCCACTTGGGCATCCCTTTTGCTAGCTTTGGTTTCCTTGGTACTGGGATGCAAATGGATATTTAGAAAAAAGGAAGAACCTCCTCAACCGTCTTTATTGAGTCTCATGGCCTGCACCTTACTGATCGCAGTATTTAGCGGTGGTGTGATGGTTTACACTCTCGTTACTTATTCTTAATTTTATTTGGGTTCAAAGCGCACGGTCAGGATATGCCTAGAGCCAATTCGCGACCTCAAGCAAAAGTTTTGACCCGTCACAGTATCTCGTGGCAATACAAACTTAATAGGACCTTCTGAGGAATTAAGAGTCATTACCCGGCCGATTTTGCTTTTATCTATGACCATCTCATAAGAGGAACTCGATGTTTCTGGGCGTATCGCTTCATTTTTGAGCATTTGCAGATCAAGGATAAGGTCTCCCCGTCTTTTACTAAACAAGCTGGCCTCGCCTTTCCCTGGAATGCACAAAGACATTTGATTCCAGTCTCCGGAAGGAATTTTTACTTCAAACTTTTCTCGCCCAGCCTTCATATGTATGCTGACTCCTGAGTGCGCAGTGGAAGTAGGAACGTGAACTTTTTTATGAATATCCAATTGAAAAACGCGAGTATCCAATTGAGTTAAATATTCTGAGCAATTCTCTTTCCACTTTCTAAATTTTGGATTTTGGCGGATTCGTTGCAATAAAAAATTCCAGTTATTTTTGGATGCTTCCACCTTGACCAAACTCATTCCGACAGGGTTGCCAAAATGAGACCGTAAAACTTGAAATGCCTGATTGATTTCTTTGAATTTCAATTCGGCATCCGGGCTGAATGGGTTTAAATCCGGGTGTAATTTTTTAGCAAGGGTATAATAAGATTTTTTAACCACCTGCCAAGGCGCATCAGATTCTAACTGTAAAATTTCAAAGCATTTGGTAAGCTGCATAACCTCTCCTGACTACAGGAAATATGCCAAAACTCAATATATCTTTTGACACGTTATTTTTCAATGAGATATCAAAATATCGCGTTTTTGGGGCCGTTGCAATCAGGAAAAATCTTCTCAACAGGCTCAAATTTTATAGTTTATTGTTTTTCAATGAGTTATATTTAGTCGGAAAAAGGGATACGGGGAAAATCGGGCGGTAATATTTGCCTTATTTTGCATTAAATAACGTTATCAAAGTCTTATTAGCAAAGCTTAAAGTTATTATTAAAAATGAATGCCGACCACAAAAAACAGAATTTTATTGGGACCTCAGAAGCTCGTTTAAGAGAATTATTTGAAGACTGGAAACCCTACCGCATTCACCAGATTTTTAACTGGGTGTACCATTACGGGCATCGAGATTTTTCAGAAATGTCTAACCTTTCAAAAGTAATGCGGGCTCAGTTGGCGGACCAGTTTTATTTTTCTTTACCTAAGGTCCAAAACAAAACTCACTCCCAGGATGGATCCATTAAATATTTATTAAGACTCGATGATGGCGCATTGGTCGAAAGTGTTTGGATGCCTTCTGACTCACGAAAAACTTTATGTCTGTCGACCCAGGTGGGTTGTCGCTTGAATTGCTCATTCTGTCTAACAGCCAGTTTAGGTCTAAAAAGAAATTTGACGGCTGGAGAAATAATCGGTCAATGCATAGCCGTTAATGAGGATCTCGAAAAAGAAGACGCCATCACCAACGTTGTCTTCATGGGTATGGGTGAGCCTCTCGACAATCTAAGTCCAGTTGTCGATGCTTTGCGTCTCATGACGGCTCCCGAGGCCATGCGCATGTCTACCCGCAAGGTGACTGTTTCCACTTCCGGCCTGGTGGATAAAATCAATGAATTTCAAAAAGAAAATATTCATATTAATTTAGCTATTTCTCTCAATGCCACAGACGATGCAACAAGGGACCGGCTCATGCCGATCAACAAAAAGTATCCCATTAAAACTTTGATGGAATGTCTGAAAAATTATCCCTTAAAACCACAACGTCGGCACACGATCGAATATGTTTTATTAGAGGGTATAAATGATTCTGATGAAGATGCCCGGCGCCTGGCAAAATGGCTAAAAGGAATTCCCTGCAAGATCAACCTGATTCCCTTTAACTCGTTCGATTCATCGGAGTACCGACCACCAGCGGACAAACAAACTTTCAAATTTCAAGATTATTTAATAGAACAAAACTTTTCTGCTTTCATTCGACAAAACCGAGCCACTGACATTTTGGGGGCCTGCGGACAATTAGCAGCAGAATCACAAAATCCCAGTTATGCTTGAACAATCTTTTTAAAATACTACTTAAACATGACCTCCCCTGACCTTGATCTTTCGATTGTAATCCCCGTTTACAATGAGCGCGACAATCTGATTCCGCTAGAAGAAAAACTGGAAACAGAACTCGCCAAATTAAATCTCAGCTATGAAATAATTTTAATCGATGACGGCAGTGTAGATGGCAGCCATCATATAATTGCCTCACTTAAAGAAAATAACCCACGATTAAAACTGATTCGCTTCGGCCATAACCATGGGCAGTCGGCAGCTTTTGCGGCTGGGTTCAAAGCCGCGCGTGGCAAGATTTTTGTCACTCTTGATGCGGACATGCAGAATAATCCTGCCGACATCCCCCTGCTTCTTGAAAAGATGAACGATTTCGATGTGGTTTGTGGCTGGCGATTCAAAAGAAACGACCCTTGGATAAAACGCGTTTCTTCAAAAATTGGCAATGGAGTGAGAAACCGATTGAGCCAGGAAGAAATTGCAGACACAGGATGCTCTTTAAAATCATTCCGCAGGGAATGTTTTGACAATGTAAAATTATTTAAAGGAATGCACCGATTTTTCCCAACCTTAATGAAAATGGAGGGCTTTCGTGTAACACAGGTGAAAGTCAGTCACCACCCACGCCTTCATGGTGAATCCAAATACAATATTCGCAATCGACTTTTTTCATCATTGCACGATTTAATGGCAATTCGTTGGATGAAGAAGCGACAAATTAATTATGACATTATTCAGGAGGATTAGATGACCGTAACACAGTGGATGATAATCGGGTTTGTTGGGCAAGCCCTATTTGGGGCTCGATTTATTATTCAATGGATTGTTTCCGAAAAACGGGGTGAAAGCACCATTCCCCTGGCTTTCTGGTATTGCAGCATTGGGGGCTCAATCGTTCTTTTAACTTATGCGATCCATAGACAGGACCCTGTATTCATTGTTGGGCAAAGCCTGGGTTCAATCATTTATATTAGAAACTTGATTCTCATCGACAAGAAAAAGAAAGCTTTGGCAGGAGGCGGCACAGAAAAATGAACGGCTGGAAAATAAGAGCGCTTGGCCTATTGCTTATGGTTATTGGTGGTTTCCTATTTGTATGGTCGGTTAAATACATTCAATCTGAGTGGCCTCAGATTTTTGTCGGTCTCTTATCTGTCTTCAGCTCTGCTATGGGGTTCGCCATGACCATAATGCCACTTGATATTGCAGAAGATTCTGAGGAGTAAAACCAGCCTTTTTCCTAAGTCTGTTTTTATAATTCCATAAACGCTTTTTCCCCTTTAAAAACGACTAAAACCTTTAATTCCCAACCCCCTTTAAAGTCTCCTTGACTTTGCCCAACCCGTATGATATTTCTCTACTTTCTTCAAATCCTTAGCTGTTTAAAAGGCTTGGAGAAAAAGGCTTTTATAGATTTTTAAATTGACCCATTTAGAATTTATTCAGGGGAGTTAATGAGCCAGGATTCTTCAAAAAACCCGTTTGTAAAAACGATACTCTGCCTGATGATGGTTTATCTCTTAGGCCATTTGAGTCCTTTCCTGCCCGTTTCTTCAAATCCCATTTTCTCAAATTTAAGTCTCCAGACCCTTGCCTTTGCGGAAGAGGATGACGAGGACGAGGAAGACGAAGATGAGGATGAAGAAGATGGTGAGGAAGAAGGTGGCGAAGAAGGTGGCGAAGAGGAAGAGGACTTATCCTATCTAACCGACATTGGCCCGGCAGCAGAGCACGAGTTCGAAGAATTCTCATTCATGGGACTCAGCAATCGAAAGTTTACCTGGGCTGCAGCTCAACTTCATATCTTATTCGCATCCTTTATATTAGGGTGTCCCATGTTCGTTGTCATCATGGAAGTCATGGGGGCACGGCGAACGCAAGGAGTGCGAAAAGCCATAATTTTATCGAATGTTTTTCTCGGGGTCCTGATTGGCGTTGTCATAGGAATAACCGGGGAAATAATAATAGGAATCCATCACGGAGTGCTATATGGCATGTGGGCCTGTGCCTTTGGTGCGCTCTTTGTCAGTTTCCTCAATTATTTCCATCGTTTGATGGGCCTCAGGGGCTCTGCTTTTGTGGGGGCTCTCACGGGTACCATCATAGCAATGCCACTCACACCCGTAGAACACTACGAAACATCGGGTATCATCCTTGCCATAGTAAATGGTGCTGTAGGTGGCTTACTTTCGAATGGCATCATGTTTGCCAAGTCAGACTACAAATTTGAACGATTATCGCATGAGATCACCAAAGTAATTGGCATCTGCTACAGCTTCACCGCTCTTTCCGGTGGACTCTTCCTTTTTGTCATGCTCGTGGCTTATAAGGATTTCATCACTTATCTTATCCAATCGTTTCCGATGCTCTTCATGGTGGCTTACCCCACCCTGTTCATTCTGGAAACTGTAGTTATGTACATTTATGTATATTCCTGGGATCCACTCAATAAAGCCAATAAGAAAGGCAGGCATATTGTAACCGGGGTCATATTAAATATTCTCGGCTTGTCGCTCCTCGTAGCCCTGGACGGCCCCGCTACCTTTATGCAGGCTCCGCCCAAACCCCTGGACGAATTGTTGAATATCGGTGAATGGTCAAAAATAGCAAATGCGGTCTGGATGCCACTCAATTATCACCGACTGGTGGGCAACGGTACTTTTGGCGGCTATATGGTTTGTATCATTGGTGCCTACATGTACCTTTGGTCAGACAAAAAAGAAGAAAGGGAATATTACGACTGGGTCGGATACATCGGTAACCTGATTGGTGTGGCAATCATGATTCCACTGCCAGCAATGGGTTATATTTTTGTTCGCGAAATCTACCAATACGATGCCACCATCGGCATGTACATCATGTCCGATCGTGAGTCCATGTTCATGCTGGTTCAGGGGCTTTTAGTGGGAACCATGTTCAGCGCCAGTAATATTTATATGTGGGTCAGTATGAAACGGATAGAAAATGCCGAGCGCTTCTTCCCGGCTATGAAATTCGGTTTCGTACTCATAGTGATAGCCGCTACCATCTGGTTTACGCCTCGGCGCTTTTTTGCCACTATGATGCCCGAACCGGGGATGAACGCCGATATGGTTCTTCCCGACAATCTGGCTTTTCTAGCACTGATGGTATCCAAAAATACTGCGGCTTTCTGTTTGGTCACCGTTACCTTCATCAATTATATTTTCTACACTATAGCCACTAAAACTGGCAAGGTGGCTTATGGGAAGATAAATCCACTGGGACCTTATGTGCTCATTTTTCTTGGGTTTGCAGACATTTGGTTGATGAGCTGGATGGGTACCATCCGTGAATTATCGCGAATGAACTGGCATATATATAAGGTTTTCAAAGATGTGACACCTGAAAAGTTTGCCCCCTCATTGGCTGAATCAGGGTTTCACGTGACCACTATTGTTTGGACGTTCTTTATTTTAATGACAGCCATCATATGGATTGGAATTAAATATCCAAAAACCAAGAAAAAAGAAACGGAGTCGTCTGCTGCTGCCCCGCAGATGGCTGAATAAGTTTTCAGGAGCGGAAGTTCAATGAATATTGACGTTATCATTATAGGATGCATAGCCGCATTTGGTGGTCTCTATGCACTATTTAATATTTTTGGAATCGTAGGGGCCGGCTGCGGAATAGCACTGATTGTAATGTACGCCATTCTGCTTAAAGTAAAACCCCGCAAGCCTCAGGAAAAATCTACTTTTCAAAACATTAAAATCAAGCTTCCAGTTATTATAATTTTAGGCGGCATAATTTGGGTAGTGGCCGGCAAATTCAACTTCCCCGTGTGGTGGCAAATTGAATTCGTTGCTTTTGCCTTGGTTGGGTTCGCCTTCTTCACGCTTCTGGACTGGAAAACGTTAACGGTTGAGAAAAAAGCTTCCACGTGGGTTATGCGCCTTCTCGCTACTTATGCTCTTGCCTCAGGAATATTTATCACGGTAACAGCAGAACTACCCCAGTTTGACCCCGAATTTGAACTCACAAAACTCAACAAGCCTCCGATCAATATTGAAGGCCTTGCAGGTCCGGAAGTTATTGCAGCGGGGCGGGAAGTCTTTGAGAACAACAAATGTTTTAACTGCCACAAAGTATTCTGGGAAGGAAACTCAGATCGTGGACCGAATTTAGGCACAAAGCAGATTGGGTTGTATACAACTGATTACATAAAAGAACAAATCCTGGACCCCAGAAAGAAACAATCACCGGGATTTGATGACCCAAAATCAGTAAAAGCGATGCCTACCTATTACGGGGATGACCTAAGCGAAGGCGAACTGTCCGCCCTAGCATCTTACTTAAAGACACTTCGAGACCCCACGCATATGCCGGTTGAAGGTAAGTTTCCTGACCAATGGACGTGGTGGGATGATCCAAAAATTGTAGCTGAAGGAAAAATTGTTTTTGAAGGAGCAGAACCTGCTACAGAGGGACTAAACTGTGCTGTCTGTCATGGAAAGGATGGCATTCCAATGATGACAGGGGCCTTGGACTTTAGAAACGAGAACAACAAAGATACAGAAAAAATGCCAGATCGTATTCCAGGAGTACTTCTAAAGAATTGGCCGGATGCTCTATGGTACAAACGCGTAACACGTGGTGTTGACAACACGCCTATGGCTCCTTGGGGTATGATATTTCCACATCTTTATTTATGGAAGGCTGAGGCCTATGCTAGAACATTCCACGATCCTCTCGAAAAGCGTGCAGCGAAAAGGCCTGTTCCGCCTGTTCCAACAAAAGAAGAGATAGAAAAATGGAAAACAGATGCATTGTTCCTCGACCCTCTTCTATAAAACTTGACCTATTGAGCCGGTTCTGCTTTTATGCAGAACCGGCATTTTTTTTGTCCACTCGACAAATTTAGCCTTAGTTTGTTAAAATCACAACATTCCCGCTATATGGTTTTTAGGAGATAAAAATGAGTAAAATTGATGACATTCTTAAAGATAGTTTCCACGAAGATGGAACAATCCTTATCCTTCGGGATAAATATATTGGAATACGAGGATGTATGGAGCTAGCCACAAAGGAAGCTTTGAAAACAGTGAAACAATTGATTTTGCCGGGGAATCAGATAGCAGATGAAGGACTCGAAGCTCTAGCAGAATCCCCTTACCTGGAGAATCTGGAACTTTTAAATGCCAACCATAATGAAATTGGTGATGATGGGGCCATTGCAATAGCCAACACTGAAAAACTGCCTAACTTAAAAGACCTTTCCATGTTCGGCAATGTCATCGGAGATAGAGGCGCCCAGGCAATCGCAGACTCTCCGCAAAGCAAAAAATATATAAAACTGGATCTGTACAAAAATCAATATTCCAGAACCGGCTACAAAGCATTGACTGAGTCTGAAAACTTAAAAAACTGTGAAGAGCTTGAAGTTTATAGAGAGTGACCCTTTTTCAGGGTACTTCTTCTGGTGTAAAAGTTTTAACCTGTAATGCATGAATGAGTTTTGGGGTTCCGGTCATTTCCACATCCAGAGCTTTATGGACAAGGCGAATGCGATCCATAACATTCAGGTTTTCAAATTTTGGGGAAACTACTTTCACAGAATAATGACCTCCACCCCCAGCGGCTTTGTGTCCTCTGTGAAGGTGACTTTCATCAATAATTTCTACATGTTTGGCTTGGAGTTGCTCTCTTAAATTTTTATCGATTATTTCAACAGTATCCATAGTTTTATTAATTGAGTTTAAAATTTATTTCTTACTGTCCCGGAATCCAAAATCAGGGAAGTCTTTAAATTCATTCAAATTGTCACTGAATTTTGAAAATGCTGCATGTTCCTTTTCACTAACCAATTTTGCTTTGCACTTCGCGCAAACCGGAATTCTTTCGGGGTGGTAACTTCGAATCCTGTTTTTGACTCCGCACTTAGGGCAAGGTATGATAGCTAGATCATTCATACCCTATAATAACAAATTTTTTAAAACTAAGAAATTTATATAAGACAATGTTCTTTTTTCAATCTCCTGGACCCAATCAAAAAATTCCATTCACCACCAAGGTTACAATGGTGGTATGGATATTAGTGGGACTTGGTATACTATCCTTTTTTGCATTCAGCTTTTTTGTAATAGCTCTATTGGCAGGAGTGGTAATATTTACAGCAAACCTTTTTCAAAAGTACCGCGCTCCTATTTCAAAAAATGAACCTGACTTCAGCACACGACCGTACACACAAAATCATAAGCAAAAAGAGGATGACATCATAGATATTTAAACCAAGCCATCCCCTCAGCCAATCTGCTTCAAATATTTACCGCCAACAATCGAAATATACCTTTTTATCGGTGCCTCTTGCGGCTCAATTGCTCCCATTTTCGAGGCTGCGCCTTAGAATTCATTTTTCCAAACATATACTGAAACAGGACTCTTGCATCTGCTTTATCTGTATATTTTCCAAGAAGCCTATTCACAATTGCATTCTCAGCTTCCAGGAAGGGTCTTAATTGTCTGCCCACCTTTTTAACAATTTGTAAGTTGCTGAGATCTGAAGAGTGCTCTGGTTTAGAATTATTTACATTTCCAGTTTTTATTTTTTCAGTTTCAATCAAAGACTCCAATTCAGGCAATTTGATTGTTTCAAATCCAATAAAAAATGAGACAGCAAAACCTGATTTCATTTGAGCGGCCTTCAGTATCCCATTTCGAATGAGTTTCTTTTGATCTTCAAACTCCAATCCATCTAATTGTTCCTGCCATTTCAAATCCCCTGAGTCGTCTAGAACCAAAAGCCCCAAATCTTTAAAATAATGAATAAGGGCATATACAGTTTCATCCTCTAGATCCTTTGGGGTAACGTTTTCCTTTAGGAATTTAACCCAATTTGATGAATTCATTTTTCCTGGCAACAGCATATAATTTTCAATGATTGGGATAATTTTTAGAAGTTGCGTAATCTTTTCGCAATGAGGAAACCCGGGTTAACCTGAAGCTAAAGACGCTTTAGAAATTTACTTCTCCATTCTTCTGATAAAGCCTCCAGATTTACGACTTTTCTCAATAAATCTGGATTTTTCTTTTCCTTAAACATGAGGGTATTTAGTATTTCAATTGAAATTTTTTTATCCCCATCCTGTATTTTGTTTATTACAGAATTTTGTTCCACCCAGCCCGTTTTTTTTACTCTGAAATAACAGCCTGTATAACCAGTAGATTGAACCTTGCATGCCATGCCTTGGAATTGGAAAACCTTATTGAGTTTATGACAGGGTTGGCGGGGTTGAGAAACCTCAATTTCAGCTTCTCCCAGGGAAAATATATCACCCACATTTATTTGGGTTTCATTAATTCCAGCCAAGCTGAGGTTTTCTCCAAAAGCTCCTGGCTCCATTTTCCTATCAAGTTCAACATTCCAAAATGAAAAATGATCCGTGAAATAGCCACAAATCGCCAAATCTTTTCCGCCATGAATTCGAGGATCACCTACTCCATCACCCTGAAAATTGAACTCGTCCAAAAAAATTTTTTCTGTTATTGGCTTTTTAAATATACCTGTCCGATATTTCTTGCTTCCACTACCTAAATTAATCAGTTCTGGCAAAGCAATATTTATTGAAACAAGTTTAAGCATTAAAGATAATTTCCCCCTATTTCTCCAAGCACTCTAACTATAAAACTCGAAACAATCACGACCGTTATTTTTAGCTAGGTATAATGCTTCATCTGCTCTCTTTAGTAATATTTTTGATGTGTCTCCATGTTCAGGTGAAAAACTAATTCCAATACTAAGAGTGATCTTTACTTCTTCACCTTCAATCATAAATGCTGGACGAATCACCTCAAGAAGTTTATTAGCGAGAATACCAGCAGCAGCACGGTTACTGATCTCCGGAAGAATTAATACAAACTCATCCCCACCCAATCGAGCTACGGTATCTTCCTCTCTCAGACAGGTTTTCAATCTTACTCCTACTGCTTGCAATAATGCATCGCCAACGCCATGACCTAAATTATCGTTAATTTTTTTGAACCCATCAAAATCAATATAGAGAACAGCGCATTTCTGTTTACTTCTCTTTCCTTTAGCCAAGGCCATTTCCAGTCTGTCATTAAATAAAATACGATTTGGTAGCCCCGTCAATGCATCGTGATAAGCCATATCCCGCATTGCCGTTTCCGTTTTTTTTCTTTCCAGTTCTGCCCCAGCTCGAGCAGCAAATATTTTTAAGATAGAAAATGTTCGATTCCTGTTTTGCATAGGCTTATCATCAAGAACGGAGAGAAAGCCGATTATTTTAAATTTTGAGTCAAAGCATGGAACGCCTGCAAAACTCACCGCTTTGATCTCAGCAAGACCTCTATCATTTGGATAAGCTTCTCTTAAATTGTTTGGATGATAAGCTAGCATTCCTGCCAACACTTCTTCTCCCGGGGTGTCTGACGCATCGAAGGATCTTTTCTCAATAAAATCGTTATCAGACCAACCGGCCAATACGGAACATTGAAACTCTTTCAAACTGAGAGTTTCATTTACATAAGCATTTTTAACTGGCAAGGCTTTAGCAAGATGCCTGACAAGATATTTAAAAAACTCATCCCCTACTCGTGAAGAAGTTCCTTCAACAATTTGATGGAACGCTTCTTCATCACTATTTCTTTTAATCACACCACCGATACTAGCTACAACCGTTTCTAATATGGCCTGTTCATTGGAAAGCCATGATTTATCTATTGACTTCGAGCCAATTGCCACAAATCCCCAATAATGCGAAGATATAACTATTGGAATGAGTAATAAAGAGTTGATTTTTAGACGTTTAAAGATACCACCGGGAAAATTTGAACCTCTTTGTTGGCTGGCACTAACCAACTGGTTATTCTTTAGGGGGGGGAAATTTTCCTCAATGCCTAATTCTATATAAGTAGAGCTTACAAATTGGCTTTCAAAGTTGGTTGTACCATTTTCTTTTGTCCATGCAAACTCTAGATTACAGGAAATTGAACCTGTTTTCTGGTTATGCGAGAATATAAATGCTCCATCAACGTTTGCAGCAACACCTAAGATTTCCAAAGCCTGACCTATAGCACTATTATAATCCGAAACAGTTAGAAGTTTATTCGTTGCTTTAGAAACTCCGTTTAGTAGTCTATCCTGAGCTTTCACAGCTGCTTCTGCCAATTCTTTCTCTTCTTTTGCCTGTCTTAATTTAATAGCATTTCGGATTGATCTTGCTAGTCCATCCATTGAAAGCCGAGACTTTATTAAATAATCAGCGGCCCCCGCTTTCATTACCTCTACAGCTTTTTCCTGATCCCCTTGCCCTGTTAAAAAAATAACGGGGATTTGCGTGCATTTACCTTGGACCACCTTTAATAATGAAACTCCGTCTACCTTGCCCAAACGAAGATCAAGCAGGCAAATATCATAGATATTTTTTTCCAAATATATTTCTGCACCTTCGCTGGAATTAGTAGTGTCAAGATCGACAATTGAATCAGGAAAACCTTCACGCAGAAGTTCTTTGACAAGAAAAATATCATCCTCATCATCATCAACTACCAGGATTTTTAATTGATTGCGTTCCATACAGGCAAATTTTCCTTTTCCCAAAAAAGAACCGGGCTCGTTCAAATATTTATATTTGCAATGGGATACTCAAGATAGCGCAAAATTCTAGCAATATCAAGAACGGTCTAGGGGGACCAAATATATAGAAAATAAGGGCTTAATGAATTTGGATTGAAATCCAAATCGAGATTAATCATGTTAAAAGAGGTGGGTTTTTGAAATTGTGAATAGATATTACCGTGATAGTCATCGCTACGGTGATAGGTTATCAGTTTTAAGTGAGGGTTGTCTAAATCCGATTTTATTTCTTGAAGCGTATCAGTCACGTAACCAATGTGGTCGATCAGGTTTAAATCTTTTGCGTGCTCTGCATCAAAAACACGACCATCAGCGAGCAATTGAACCTGTGAGATATCCAGATCAGAGCGATTCTCTGCAATTTTTGTTACGAATCGTTTGTGAAACCTATCGATTGTAATCTGAAAAAGTTCTCTTTCTTCCTTAGTAAAAGACCGGAAAGGAGACATAAAATCTTTTTTGTCACCTGATTTCACAATTTCCCAGCTCACACCAACTTTCGTCATCAACTCTTTTAAGTTAACCTTTAGCGCGATCACCCCGATACTGCCAATCAATGAAGTCGGATGGGCTATAATTTCATCTCCAGCAATTGCAACGTAATAACCTCCTGAAGCTGCCAGATCCATCACTTGAACATAAACTCTTACCTTGGTTTTTTCTTTATATTCTTTCAAAAGATGAAAAATGATATCACTCGCTGTAACCGTACCACCCGGGCTGTTCATCTTAATTAAAAGAGCTTTGATATCTTTATCTTTCTCTGCCTTTTCTAAAATACTCCTGATTTTTTCAACCATACCCAATCGCAAGGTATTCCCTGAAAAGGTTCGGTCTTTTTGGTTATTAATAATACCGTCAATATTGACTAATAATATTTTCCCGGGGCCCTCCCCTTCAACAGATACTTCCTTCAACTCTCCAAGAGAGGGACCCAAATTTATGGTTGCACAACCAGAAACAATAAACGCCAAAGCAAACAAAACAATGACCATGAAGTTCCAAAATTTAAAAAATCTTTTTACAATGAAGATCATTTAACGATTTCAAAAAAGGGTTTGATTCTACAAATTATTTCATCGTAATCTGAATCCACCTGAAATAAGTTTTCCAGTTTAGTCTTTACCTTGAATATAACATCGCCGTTTCTCCTATCTTTTGACAATAAAGCTTGTTGCGCCAAGGCTAATAAGTTGAGAATAATTTCCTTCAGGTTCATATTAAGTTTTGCTGCTTTCATTTTATATTCTTTGCGTTGATCGGCGGACCGACCAGACCAGACAATACTTTCTACTTCTTTAATGTTTTTCACGAAAATAAGAATCGCATCATCCAATCCTTTGAACAACTGTTTTTCAAAACCTGCATTTCCTAACTTCCTATAAGACTCATGCAGTTTTTGCAAAGGATCAATTACTTGCAGATCTATTAAAACGGATTCATCAAGGCCGTATAGTTTGCTCAGTTCTTTTGGATCAAATCTCTCCGAGGAACCAATTTCCTGAATCAGCTTATCCCTTAATATAGGGATCTGAGTTTCAATCTCGCTCTTGGCCTTCGACTTCATTTCCCCAATTTTTGCATCAAAATCTTCAACAGTCCTTCTTTGGATATGTACATCTCGATATTTTTTCCTTATATCTTCCAATGCGCATTCGACTTCTGTATTCCACCAACCCATTAGTTTCAAGGCTCTTTCTTCATCCATTTGGACAAGATATTTCAAACGAATTTTCTTTTCCAGGTTCAGAAGCTGTTTAATCAGGTTTCGCACCAATCTTTCATAAGAAGCAAGTTGAGCATCCAAATGTTCCTGTGAATGCTTCTTATTGAGCTTCGTAAATTTAATATTGTTCTTTTTTGTACGAACTGCATTCTCTTGCAGCAGGGATGTACACTTATCCCTCTCCATAATATCCAGAGTTTTATCCAAATCATCCATTAACGTTTTTCCGAATTTTAATTGGGTTTATAAGGTGGGTCAGCATCTTTTGCACAACGACAGCCAATGCCATAATAATCTTTTGCATCGCTGTCTCCATAGCGGCTGGAAGACCTCAATGACATGGGAAGGCTATTCCAGGCACCCCCTCGAATCACGTGATATTTACCTTTTTTAGGCCCCTGAGGGTTTTTAAAAGGTGAATTTTTGTAATATTTTTTATCATACCAATCACTGACCCATTCAGCAACATTTCCCCCAAGATCAGCAATTCCTTCTGCAGTAAAACCCTTTTTGTAATGCCCGATTTCTGAAAGAACAATACCTCTTTGAATAAAGCAGCAATTCCCAAAATTAGCTAGAGTTTTATCGGGTTTTTCATTCCCCCAAGGATAATCCCTATTTTCTGATCCTTTTGCCGCTCTTTCCCACTCAGCTTCAGTAGGCATTCTTTTTCCACGCCAGGCACAATAATTTCGGCATCGTTTCCATTGTAGTCCGAAAATAGGTTTGTTCCGCATATCTGGTCTCGCCTTTCGATCTTCCCAGCCGGTTATTGTTGGGTACTTGTTTAAATGGGCTGCCAAATAAGCTTCAAAATCAGAAAATGTAACCTCAAATTTATCCAGATAATAGGCCTTTAAGTAAACTTTGTGTCTCGGGTGCTCGTTCTTCTTGCCAATGTTGTCCGGACTGCCCATAAAAAATTCTCCCGCAGGAAAATGGACCATTTCTTTATTTGGTTCTTCATAGCCCGAAGAATTCCCAGGAATAGATAAAGAAAACAAAAAGACACCTAAAATTCGAATTACAAAAGTCATGATTAAATTAAACTATAATTAAGATTGAGACCGATGTTTGAAGTGTTTATTATAATATCAGGTTTTTAGATGACAAGACCTGATATCACAGGCGACTCGACCTCCAATCCCCCGGTTTTATCTATGGAAATAATTAGATCAATTGACAGGATGCTCGAAAAAATTGAAGGGAATCTCATTGTTTGCTTTTTAACCCTAATGATTGTTCTTTCCTTTGGACAAATGATTTCAAGGAACCTTTTTCATCAAGCGCTGGTATGGGGTGACACTCTTTTAAGACAATTGGTTTTGTGGACAGGGTTTTTGGGAGCCAGTCTTGCAGTCCATAAAAACAAGCATATTTCTATAGATATATTCTCAAACTTTTTATCACCGGGCTTAAAAATCAAGGCCTTAAATTTCACCCGTTTTGTGGCATCCATAATAAGTGGCTTTCTGGCGTGGGCCGCCTGGTCTTTCGTACAATTTGAAAGAGAATCAGAATCAATCTTATTTCTTGACCTGCCTGTATGGATATTTTTATTAATCCTCCCCTATAGTTTTCTTGTAATAGCTTTTCGTTTTTTATTGAATTCCACTGGAATCAAAAGAAATGATTCGCCTCAAATTAACCCATGATTGCTTTTGGAATAATTTTTTTAGCGCTACTAGGAGTTCCACTTTTTGCAATCATTGGTCTTTGCGGCCTAGTTTCCTTTTATAATGCTGAAATAGATGTGGCGGCTATCTTTATAGAACTTTATCGAGTTGCCAGTAATCCCACTTTGATCGCCATTCCCCTATTCACATTTGCTGGGTTCGTCTTAGCTCACGGAAGAACTCCTGAACGTTTGGCAATGCTCTCACAATCACTTTTGGGAGGTGTCCCAGGAGGTATTCCTTTAACTATATTACTTGTCTGCGCCTTTTTTACAGCTTTAACAGGCGCTTCGGGAGTAACTATTATTGCATTGGGCGGATTGCTATATCCTTTGCTGATCAAGGAGAAATATGGTGAAAATTTTTCGCTGGGTCTAATCACCTCATCCGGTAGTCTGGGTTTACTATTCCCCCCTTCTCTACCTTTAATCCTTTATGGACTCGTTGCACAAATCAGCATTGACAAGCTTTTTATAGCAGGCATTGTTCCCGGTCTGCTTATGATTTTCATCATTGCAATTTACGCAGTTTTTCGGGGAACAAAACTAGAACAGCTTCCAAATAAACCTGAATTTTCAGATGCCCCTAAGGCCTTACGTGAAGCAGTTTGGGAAATTCCATTACCCTTCATTGTTCTTGTTGGAATCTATAGCGGAATTTTTACGGTCACTGAGGCCGCTTCAGTAACCGTGGTGTATGTTATTTTTGTCGAATCATTAATTTACAAAGATTTGAGCCTGACAAAAGATATTCCGGTGTTAATGCGCGACAGTATAGTACTGGTCGGATCTATCATAATTATCCTTGGCACAGCTATGGGATTTACAAGTTATCTCATCGATGAGCAAATTCCCATGGCACTGCTTGAATCAATGCGACAATACATCGATGATCCTATTACTTTCCTAATTGCTCTCAATATTTTTCTTTTACTAGTCGGCTGCATGATGGATATTTTTTCAGCCATAATTGTAGTGGTACCCCTCATTATTCCGATCGCCAAGAGTTTTGATATCAATATGGTTCATTTGGGAATAATTTTTCTTACAAACCTTGAAATAGGTTATTCCACACCCCCCGTGGGCATAAATTTATTCATAGCTGGGACTAGGTTTGGGAAACCAATTCTCACATTATACAAGGCAGTATTACCTTTTCTGGGGTTTCGACTTGCGGGACTTTTATTAATAACCTATATCCCAGCGCTAAGTCTTTTTCTGGTGGACTGGGTCTCACACTAAAGAAAAATTTATCCTTTATATTTCATATGTTATTCTTGTTTTTTAATTTATCTGCTTAAAATAAAATGATTAAAAACTATTCCCTTGCACCTCTTGAAATCCCCATAAGCTATACCGTATTCAAAAGTCCTATCGGTTTAACGGGTTTAATCGCCTCTTCCAATGGTTTATTTCGGCTCATAAATAAACTTTCTAGCGAAAAAGCCATGGAAAAGCATTTGTCTAAATTAACCAATGGAAAAATCACAAAAACACCTTCAGAGTTTAAGGATTTAATCCAACAGTTTTCAAAATATTTTGAAGGAAACCTAAAGAGTTTTGACTTTCCTCTGGATTTGAGTCTTGGCACCCCATTCCAGCAAAAAGTCTGGAAGAAACTAATCACCATTCCCTATGGAAAAACAGTTAGCTACAAATGGCTCGCATCAGCAATTAAAAATCCACAGGCATCTCGGGCCGTGGGGAATGCCAATGGAAAAAATCCATTATCTATAATAATCCCTTGCCATCGTGTCGTTCGCGAAAATGGAGAGCTGGGTGGATATACCGGCGGAATTAATATCAAACGTTTTCTCTTGGATCTTGAGCAGGCAAATTAATGGCGTTATATCGAACACGAGCCATAGCAATTAAAAGCATCAACCTATCCGAGTCTGATAGGCTGGTAACATTTCTCACGGAAAACCACGGGAAGGTAAAATGCGTCGCTAAAGGTGCTCGCAAAGTTAAAAATCGCTTTTGGGGTTCTCTCGAACCCATGTCTTTAATCCAACTCATTTATTTTGGCAAAGAAAACCAAAACCTGTATCGTCTTAACCAGGCAGACATAATTGAATCATTTCAGTCTATCCGCGATGATTTCGGAAAAATCTATAAGGGAGTTTATTTTCTTGAGTTGATAGATTCAATGATTCTTGAGGGACATCAGGACAAGCGAATATTTAGTTTATTACAACAAACTTTTGTCGCTTTAAAGCAACAAACAGAACTGGATTCATTGATCCGATTATTTGAGGTTCGGCTACTGTCCCTATCCGGATACAAACCACAAATAGACCATTGTGTGGTTTGCAAAACCGTTTCAGAGAACGGTATATTCAAGTTCAGCTTTATACAAAATGGGATTTTATGTGGGAATTGCTCCCAAAGAGTATCAACAGATATCCAGTTTACAACAGGTACGCGAAACTATATTAAAAAGCTCATGGAAGTTGATATAAAAAGCTGTGGAAGAATTAAAATTCCTAGAAATCAAGTTGAAGAAATTGAAAAAGTAACCCATCGACTCGTCCTCTCTCATCTAGGCAGAGAACCAAAATCATATCCTTTCATAAAAAGGATGGCAGGGCTCATCTAATAATATAAGGAAAAAAATGGATAAAAAAATTATAGAGACATCACAAGCTCCAGCCGCCATTGGCCCCTATTCGCAAGCAATAAGAATTGGAGATTTTTTATATACTTCCGGCCAGATATCGCTGGACCCTGAAACCATGGAAATGATCACCGGAAATATAGAAGTGGAAACAAAAAAAGTTTTAGAAAACATAGAAACTATCCTAAATGCAGATGGTTTAAACCTTAACAATGTCATCAAAACCACGGTTTATTTAACAGATCTTTCCGAATTTGCTAGAATGAATCAGGTTTATGAAAAATTTTTTGCTGAAACCAAACCCGCGCGAGCTTGCATTCAAGTTGCAGCACTTCCAAAAGGTGCAAAGGTAGAAATTGACGCAATTGCACATTCATAATTAATTTCACAACCAAACTAACAATTAAATATCGTGGCTAAGAAATCAGACGGGACAAGAAATTTCTACCGATTTGTAGCAGTAATCGGCGTGGTCGTAATTGGAGGTTTAGGATATTCATTTATAAGCGCGGCACCAGATTTGAACACCGCCCCCTATCACAAGCCACCACCTCCCGCCAAACAATGCATGCAATGCCATATGTCAGGAGAAGACAAGACTCCCATCATGCCGCATCGCCCTATGGGCACCTGTACTGCCTGTCACAATCCTTATGAATTACCTACCGAAAAGAAAGATTAAATACTCAATACCAGACGAAACATGGTTACGCGATTGTAAAGGGAGAAAAACTCTTGTTTGACATCAGAGAGTTCTAGCTGCAAGCTTTTCCCTGGACCCAAGCCAAATGCCTTAAGTTCCACCACGGGTAAATCATTTACAAATACGTCCGAAACCAACACATCTTGATAATTTACCTGGTCATTTTTCAGTTCAATGCCAATGCGGGACAATTCAAATTTTTGGAAATATTTAGCTTCTACAGCTTTGTTGATTCTCCTGAATCGAGCCTGATTGAGTAACAATTCCACCTCGACCCCACCTATCTTTTTTGAGGGGTAAGCCTGAAGTGCAATCAGACTGCTTGTTTTTTCTGGCCAATCAATATGCGAATATAAAATAGGGATTTTTATACTCGCTACAAAATAGGACTCCAGGCCTACCTGCTCGCAAGGTAGAATTTTAAAGTCCAAAAAATGTTTCTCCAGCACCGAAGTAAAAAAACCACTTTCATCTCCACAATTGGCCATCGAACCGACTTCAAACTTTATAGTCCCAGAGGAAGCTAGCCCTTCCTGCTTTGATAACGCAACACGATTCAAATCCCCAATATTTATATTGGTATTAAAATCCAACTTGCATCCCGTCAAAAGGAAGGCAAGAGCTACCACTAATATCTGTTTTTTAGTGTTAAACATAAAGGATCCCTCTTAAAGTCAGTGGGCCCTGGAACGGAAGGAAAACTATAAGTGAGTGAGAGGTGCTTTCCCAATCGAGTACACGTTGAACCCGATATCAAATAAAGCTCTATGGTCAAGGTGGTTTCTACCATCAAAAATAAATGCAGGCTTTTCCATTTTATCAAAAATCTTTTGGTAATCGAGCTTACTATATTCAGCCCATTCTGTAATCAGGGCTATGCCATGAGCCCCCTCGGCGGCCTTATAAGGGTCCTCTACATACTCCACATCATTGTCGATGCCTTGCAAGTCTTTTCGGGCATTTTCAAGGGCATGAGGGTCTGTAATTCTCAAACGGGCTTTTTCTTCAAGCAACCGTTTGCAGATGTAAATAGCAGGTGCTTCCCGGGTATCTCCAGTTTCCGGCTTGAATGCAAAACCAAACACCGCAAGATTTTTACCAACCAAGGTATTGAACATTACCTGAAGAATTCTCTTAACATAACGTTCCATCTGATAATCATTCAACTCTACAACTTGTTCCCAAAAGGAGGCAATTTCATTTAGCTGGTAATGTTCGCATAAATATACCAAATTCAAAATATCCTTACGAAAACATGATCCCCCAAAACCTGGGCCCGCATTCAAAAATTTTGCACCTATACGAGAGTCCCTGCCAACAGCTTTTGAAACTTCCGTCACATCAGCCTCAGTGACCTCACAAATAGCCGCAATAGAATTGATAGAAGAGATTCTTTGCGCTAAAAACGCATTGGATACCAGTTTCGAAAGTTCACTACTCCAAAGATTGGTTGTGATCAGGTTTTCTTCAGGAACCCAGTGCAAGTATAAATCAACAAGTTCCTGACGTGCTGCGAGACCGGATTGAGTATCCTTAGAACCAATCAAAACTCTATCCGGAAACTCCATGTCCCGGACGCCTGATCCTTCAGCCATAAATTCGGGGTTGGAAAGAATTTCAAACTGCACTCCTTTGTTTCCGGAATGCAAAATAGTTTCGAGTGTTTCAGCCGCCCGGACAGGGAGGGTGCTCTTTTCCACTACAATCTTGTTGGACCTTGAATTTTCCTTTATACGCCGCGCTGTCTGTTCAATAAATTGGAGATCCGCCGCCTTCCCAGCCCCTTCCCCAAAGTTTTTGGTTGGGGTATTCACTGACACAAAAATAATATCCGCCTGATCAATGCAGGAATCAATATCAGTAGAGAAGAACAAATTTTTGCCGCGGACCTTCAGTACTCTCTCCTTCAAACCAGGCTCAAATATAGGAAGCTGATCCGAATTCCAAGCTGCGATTCTGTCTTTTGAAATATCAACAACAGTAATATTATATTCAGGACATTTATTGGCAATGATAGTCATGGTGGGACCCCCTACATAACCTGCACCAATGCATAAAATATTTTTTTTGAAGTTATTTTGGGTCATTAAACACTTTTCGGCGAGATACTTCGAAATCTTGAAAGGAAAAAGGTCTGGTCCAGATTGGACCAGACCTTTTAACAGAGAGTTATATTAATCAAGCAGGCATTTATTTCTTATAATTGTACCATTGATGGTTGGCTACATGTTCTTTCCATTCTTTGGTCTTTTTATATTTTTTGCCATGCTCTTTCTTGAATTTTTTCTTATCTTTTTTGCTGATCTTATTATAAGGCTTGGTACCTTTTTTAAACTTGAGTTTGCCATCCTTGACTTCGAAATCTTCTATCACCAATGGCGTTTTTTCCGTCTGGCCCTGTTCTTTGGCCCGATCATCTTTTTTCTCAAGTTTTTGGTCTGCGTTATCCTCGCTCCAAAAATCTTTAATTTTGTGAACTTTTAACTTTCGTTCTTCAAAATTAAATTTATATTTATCATGCACGGAAGGTTGGAATGGGGTATTCGGATGCGTATGACATCGTGTACATACATTGGAATAATCCCACCGCTGTCCGTATTTTTCGGTATCCGCCTTTGTGAAATCGCCTTTTGAAGATTTCATAATAGCCCGGAATTGAGAGCCGCCAGCCACGGAATGGCACATTTCACAGCCTACATTCTCTTTATTGGGTTCCGTCGGATCAATTTTACTGGCGGTGTCCTTACCCTTTTTGTTTTTAGAACCAGCGGGCTTAAATCCGCCCTTCTGCTTGTATCCGGTGGTGTGGCAACGCAGGCATAAAGGAGTCGTGGTGTAATCTTTTTCCGGGTCCAACTTAACTCTTTCCTTGGCCTCTTTACGTACGCCGGCTTTCAGGAGTTCATAAGTGCCGCCGTGGGGAGATTTTACCCACGCTTGATAATAAGGGTCATGGCAACTGCCGTTACACTTAACAGCACCTACAAACTTGGGACTTTTCCGCAGGTCCTTGACTGCTTTCGCTCGTTTTTTCGGTTTAACCTTCCACCGATCCATCATCGCGTTTTCTTCATCCGTCAACTTTATCTTTTTCTTTTTCTTTTTGGCATCTACCTCACCCCCTGTTCCAAAGACCAGGACAAGAGCCACCATAAACAGGCTCAGAAATTTCATTGCTTTTCCCATTGCTAATGTTCCTTTCTTCACGATCCCTCCTTGATCCTTTGAACGAGGCTAAATTAATGCAAAAAAAATCCTTCAAAATATACTAGCGAAAGGATAGTATAAATACCTCAATGGGTCAATACCCATTTAGCTTAAATATTTGATATATAAGACTAATTTTTAATTCACTCACCTTCCCAATCAACCTTGAAAACCAATCTTTCTGAATTTGATTTCAAGCTTCCAGCAGAGTTAATAGCCCAAAAACCTCTGCTCAAGCGTAACCAGTCACGCTTGCTGGTTGTTGATCGAAAAAATGGAGCCTTAATTCACGATGTTTTTTCCAACTTGAGCGAGTATCTTTCCACTTCGCCTCTCATGGTTTTTAATAATACCCAAGTGATCCCCGCAAAAATTTTTGCAACCCTTCAACATAACGGAAAAATTGTGGAACTAATTTTGACCCGACAAATTTCTTCCAACATCTGGGAAGTCCTTATGAAAGGTAAAATGAAACCGGGGATGCAATTAAATTTCCAAGACAGTCTGTTGGTTGGGCATTTTATTAAAAGAAATGCTGAGCGAGCTGTGATTAAATTTTCATCACAACAAGTTTTAGAAGCGTATTTAAAAAATTACGGGCGCATGCCTCTACCCCCATACATCCAACGTGAGCAAAGAGATACGGCTGTCACACAAGAGCAAGATAAAATTCGCTACCAGACTGTTTATGCCAAACATAGTGGTGCTATTGCGGCTCCAACAGCCGGTCTGCATTTTACTAAAACCCAATTGCAAAAACTTAAAAGCAATAATATAGAAATGGCTTATCTAACACTTCATGTTGGACCAGGAACTTTTAAGCCCATCCGCACTGATGATTTTTCACAACATGAAATGGAAGCAGAAGCTTTTAAAATAACACCTAAAAACTGGAATTTAATTTCGGATAGTAAAAAGAAAAGACAGCCAATATTAGCTGTGGGCACAACCTCTACCCGGGTCTTGGAAACCCAGGAATTTAAAAAGCCCATCCGAAAAACCAAAAAAGGATGGACCAATTGTTTTATTGTCCCAGGTTGGGACTTTAAAAACGTAGATCATTTAATCACCAATTTTCACCTGCCGAAATCAACTTTGTATTTGCTGGTATCAGCATTTTGCGGCAAAACACTGGCAAAAAAGGCATACACCGAGGCCATTAACCAAAAATATCGTTTTTATAGCTACGGGGATGCAATGCTTCTATTGTAACGGTACGACCCTTGGCCAAGAGTTGATCAAGTCGTACCTTCACCCTCGTCTACAGCCTGTTTGAAAAACTTGCCCGATTTAAAGCGAACCACCTTACGAGCTGAAATTTCAGCCTCTTCCCCGGTCTTGGGGTTTCTTCCCACGCGCTTGGATTTTGCCCGCACCTGAAAAGTACCGAATCGACGCAAGATAACCGGTTCACCATGGCCTAACGATTCTTTTATTAGCTCAATCACCGTTTCCACAGCCTCTTCTGCTTTGGCTCTGGATAAACTGGCCCGAGATGATACCTGATTAATGATATCTTGTTTGGTCATGCTCCCTCCTTAAAAACAAGCTATTGATATTTATAAATGGCTATTAGTTTTTAATTAAAACTACAAGGCAAATTGCCTCCACAACCAACTTGCCTCAGAAAAAATATTTTCCTCAAACACCCCAAGAGGCGTCCATGAAAAAACCCATATACTTTAAATCGGTGCATTTACTTTAACACTTAAATTAAAAATATCAATCATTAATTCAAGAATTTAGGAGATTTTCACTATCCCGAATATCTCCTCATTTTTGTATTGACAAACTTTCGATTTTAGCCGGATTATTGAGTACCGATAACCATTTATTTAAAAAGGTTTATGAAGCAGGCGTTTTGGTCATGCAAAAAATAATGCAGAAATCGGGAGGGATTGGAAATATTTATTTTATAGCTAGGGCTATTTTACACGCGGAAGTTTTGCTCGGGTGGAGACAATTCTGTAAACTTGATCGCCCGATTTGGCGAGATTAAGCTTTTCTCTGGCAATTTTTTCAATAGCATAAGGATCCGATTTTAAGGCTAGAATATTTTGCCGCAACAAATCATTCTGACGCCGCAACCCTTCATTCTCTTCTTTCATTTTTACTTGCTCCTGTTCGAAGCGGTAAGCATTTAAAATTCCATTTTCATGAAAAACAGCCATTATCATCAACAGCATGAAGAAGCCCAGACTGAGTAAAATTATTTTTTGGTAGTTTGAATTTATGTTCATAGAACTATGGAATTTACTTAATTAGAATTCATAATCTGCCATCACGCAAGATTATAAAAAACTTCTCTACCACGGTATATAGCTGTGTGACCAAGAATCTCTTCAATTCTAAGGAGTTGATTGTATTTTGCTGTCCGGTCTGTTCTGCATAAAGAACCCGTTTTAATTTGACCCGCATTAACAGCAACTGAAATATCAGCAATACTTGTATCTTCTGTCTCACCGGAGCGGTGGGAAATCACCGCAGTATAGCCTGCGCGTTTTGCCATTTCGACAGCGTCCAGGGTTTCCGTAAGCGTTCCGATTTGATTGACCTTAATCAAAATAGAATTCCCTACTCCCTTTTCAATTCCTTTCGCAAGGATTTTAGTATTGGTCACAAAAAGGTCATCGCCCACAACTTGAACTCGGTCGCCCAGTTTTTCTGTTAGCTGCTTCCATCCTGTCCAATCGTCTTCTGCCAACCCATCTTCGATACTAATGATTGGGAATTTCGCGGCAAGACCTGATAGATAATCCACCATTTGCGCTGAAGACAGTTTGACATTATTTTCTGCTGCAAGGGTGTATTTATTTTTTGAATAAAGTTCACTCGCTGCAACATCCAGGGCAATAAGAATATCTTTCTCAATTTTATACCCAGCACTTTTTACGGCTTTAATTAAAACTTCAATCGCCTGTTCGTTTGACTGCAAGTCAGGAGCAAAGCCACCTTCATCGCCCACAGCGGTATTGAATCCGCCTTTTTTGAGTACCCCTTTCAAATGGTGAAAAACCTCTACTCCCATTTGCAAGGCCGATGAAAAACTTTTTGCGCCCACTGGAACAATCATAAATTCCTGGATATCGACATTATTATCTGCATGCGCGCCGCCGTTTAAAACATTCATCATCGGTACCGGCAATTCTTTGGCATTACTGCCGCCGACATATTGAAACAAAGGTAGATCCAAATCATTTGCAGCGGCGTGCGCTACTGCTAGAGAAACTCCCAGGATTGCATTTGCACCGAGCTTGCTTTTATTTGCACTCCCATCCATTTCAATCATCAATCTATCAATCAAAACCTGTTCGGTGACCTCAATGCCAACAATTTCTACTGCAATTTTATTGTTAACATTTTTGACGGCTTTTTGAACTCCTTTACCCATGTATACTTTTGCATTGCCGTCCCGCAATTCCACTGCCTCACGAGAGCCCGTCGAAGCACCTGAGGGAACTGCTGCTCTCCCCATAGCGCCGCTTTCCAACATCACATCTACCTCAAGAGTTGGATTCCCGCGTGAATCTATAATTTGCCTTGCCTGCACACCGATAATTTCACTCATAATCTTTCTCTTTAGTTAGCCACTTTTAATGCTTTTAAGTTTGCATCAATGGTTTGGTCGATTTCTTCATCGGAATGAATTGCAGACATAAAACCCGCCTCAAACTGCGAGGGTGCGATATAAATGCCTTCATCCAACAACCCATTAAAATAGCGCTTAAAAAATTCTGTATCACAGGTCTTCACTGAACCAAAATTTTCAATTTTCTGGTCGGTAAAAAACATGGAAAACATAGAACCCACTCGGGTGAACTGTGCAGCTATTCCCAACTCCTGCGTATTTTTTTGGAGACCATCGCAAAGTTTTTTAGACTTTTCTTCAAGCAACTCATAAACCCGTGGCTCCGACAACAAATCCACAACAACATTTCCTGCTGCCATTGCAAGAGGGTTCCCTGATAAAGTACCAGCCTGATAAACTGAACCTACGGGAGAAATATGATCCATCACCTCTTTACTACCGCCATAGGCCCCTACGGGAAGCCCTCCTCCAATGATTTTACCCATACAGGTAATATCTGGTGTAATTCCAAACAGTTTTTGTGCTCCACCTAGAGAAACCCTGAATCCGGTAATCACTTCATCGAATATTAATAGAGCACCCGCCTTTTGTGTTTCTTCACGAAGTGCTTCAAGAAAACCCGGCTTTGGTGGGATAACCCCCATATTGCCGGCAATGGGTTCAACAATTAAAGCCGCAATCTGACTACCTTCTTTCTGAAATAACTCCCGCACACCCTCAATATCGTTGTAAGTAAGGTTTAATGTTTTCTCGGCCAAACTAGAAACGATTCCGGGACATTCTGGGATACCCAGAGAAACCAACCCCGAACCCGCCTTTACTAAAAGGCTATCTCCGTGCCCATGATAACAACCTTCAAACTTTACAATCTTATCGCGACCCGTGATGCCGCGGGCAAGTCTTAAGGCACTCATTACGGCTTCCGTGCCAGAATTAACCATGCGCACCACTTCAATGGAAGGGACAGCGTTTACTACCTTTTCTGCAAGTTCAATTTCCAGTTCCGTTGATGCACCAAAACTTGTTCCCAATTCCGCCTGCCGGGTAATCACCTCAACAATCTTCGGGTGAGCGTGTCCGAAAATCAAAGGTCCCCAAGAGGCAACATAGTCAATGAACTCATTCCCATCGACGTCTGTAATTTGCGAACCTTTGGCGCTCTTAATAAATAATGGCTCTCCGCCAACAGCGTTGAAGGCTCGAACCGGACTATTCACTCCCCCCGGCATTACTTTTTTAGCCCTTGGGTACAGCAGGCTGGAGTTTTCCTTTTTCATTTAATTAGCCAAATAAAATTGAAAGATCATTTTTAAGTTCACCAGGGATTTTTTTCGGATCAGTCACCACCGCTAGTTTCGCAGCATCGGCACAACTGCAAGATTCCACATTATCCAACAAAGGTATCAGTTCATTGATAACCTTTTGTGCTCTTTCCACATTCTTATGCATAATCTCAAGAACAGCTTCCAAGGTCACCGGTTCTTCTTCAATATGCCAACAATCAAAGTCCGTCACCAATGCCAGAGTTGAGTAACACAAGCCCGCCTCTCGAGCCAGCTTAGCCTCCGTTACGTTTGTCATTCCTATTACATCAACTCCCCATTGCCTATAGACATTGGATTCAGCACGCGTTGAAAACTGAGGCCCTTCAATACAAATATAAGTACCACCTTGATGAACCGTAGCTCCAGCTTTTTCTGCAGCCTGATAAAGAACCGTACCGGTTGCCCCACAAACAGGATCGGCTAAACTTACATGCCCCACCATGCCGGTGGTAAAAAATGTGCTGACTCGTCGATGCGTCCGATCAATAAATTGGTCAGGCACAACAAAATGACCGGGAGGATATTCTTTCTTCATGCTGCCCACTGCACTTACCGAAATTATTTTCTCCACACCAATTTTTTTCATTGCAAAAATATTAGCGCGAAAATTGATCTCCGAGGGTGGAATAAAGTGGCCCACACCATGACGGGGTAAAAAGGCCATTTTTTTCCCACGCAAAGTTCCAAGAATTATTTCATCCGAAGGAGAACCATAAGGAGTCTCGATGGTGGCCTTTTCAGTAATATCAAGACCTTCCATCTGATACAAGCCGCTACCTCCGATTACGCCAAGAACTTTTTCTGCCATCAATTTACCCTTCCATACAAAGATATAAAATTAGATCTAACTCTTTCGTTAAATAAAAATCTGTCCGAGTTTTTAAATTTTTGAATTGGAATAAACAGGATGGTGCACCCTAAATGTAAAAACAGGAAACTAAGGAGAGAAAGGACTCATTGAGCCCTTTCCAAAAAGAAACAATTTCAGGTTAGCCGGGATTGTTTCTTTTATTTTCAACTTCATTTAATAAAAACTTCAGCTCTGTTATTTGTTCGCTAGCCTTATTAATAACAGCTTCTTCCTTTTTAAGGTTTTGAACCTTGACGTTCACGTCCTCTGCAAGAAGATTCAGCATGCTTAATCTCTTATCAACCTCATCCAAGACATTGATCTTACTATTCAGAATATCAATTTTTGTTTCTGCGTCTTCGGTTATGGTGGTTAGTTTTTCAATATTCAGATTAATTTTATCGAGATTATCCTTTTCCTTATCAATTCTTGCTTTTTCAACATTTGTTCGATTGATCACAACTTCAAGTTCGCCAAGAGCCTGCTGGGTTTTCTTTACCTTTTCATCACTACTGGAAACTTTAACAATCCGGGCCTCTGTTCTTTCAAGAATATTGTTCAGATGATCCATTTTCTTTTCAACTTCCAGCATGGATTCCTGTTTCTCATCCAGATTTTCCTGCCGCGCCTTCAGGTCTTTCATCAGAGCATCTAGCGCTTGGAGTTTATTCTCAGTTTTCTTTACCTTACCAGACTCTTTATTCAGCTCTTCCACCTTCTCCTCAAAGTTTGAGGTGACTTGTCCTAATTCGCCCCTTATCAGGTCAATTTTTCCAATCTCATCTTTTGCCTCCTGAACTTCCTTGAAGCGAGTACGTAATTCGATTTCCTGAATGCTAAGTTTCGATGAAATATTATTCATTCGTTTTTCCTGATCATCAATGGCTGCCTTTTCCTTAGCGAGGTCCAATATCTTCTCTTCAACCAGATTTGCCATGGATTTTAAATCCTCTAGTTTCTGGTCGATTTTTTCGAGGAAGTCAATCTTCTTTGTGACTTTGGCAATTTTAATGTTTGCTTCTTCGATGAAAAAATCCAGACCATCTACCTTCTTTTCCATTTTTTCGATCAAAGCTTTTCTTTGCATCTGGGTTTCCATTTTCACATCCAGACTGATCACCATGGAGCTAAGATCATTTATCTTTTTATCAACCTGATCTACCAACTGCTGTTTTCGAATAATTTCATCCATCTGTTGTTGGGTAGATTCGTTGAGAACACCGACCTGCTTTAAAGTATCGGAAATGGTATCTATCTTTTTCAGATCCTGATCCAATCTTTGAACTTTTTGCTCGGCCTCTTCAGCCATAACATTGAATCGCCCCATTCTTTCATTGGCATCATCAATGACCTTCATTTCATCCTTAAGAATCTTCATCTTATTACTAAGATTATCTATGAGAAATGAATTCAGCTTATGGATTTTTTCTTCGGTCTTTTCTATGAGAGATTTTTCATCATGAATCCGAGCTATCTTGGTTTCAACATCAACAGAAACGGAGTCCAGCTCCCGCAAACGTCCCGTGACACTGCGAATCATTTCATTTTTAACTGAAATATTTTTAGATTCTATTTTCAGCTCGCTGATTTGCTGCATCAAACTATTGAGAGAGTCCTGAGTCTCCCGAATCATATGATTTTGACCCAACAGCTTTTCGTAGTCCCCTTGAACCGTTCCCAGAACCTGTTTTAGTTCTTCCGTATCACGGGTATGGTTTTCTATAGTGTCTTTATCTTGTTTGATTCGCTCGTATTTGCTATCCAACTCCACAAGGGTTTCTTTCATCAACCCGATTTTTCCAGAGGCGGATTTTAAGAGACCTTTCATATTGACTACATCCTGAACCTGGTTCGAAACACTATCCAACATATGCTCAAGACGGTTAACATTGTGGTCAGCAGATTTTATAAGCTTCGCTTCTTCGCGAATTTTTTTGACTTTCGAATCCATGTCCCAAACCAGCACATTCAGGCGACCGGCATCCTCATTAGCTTTTTCTACAATGACGCGTTGCTGGTTCAGGCTTTTGGTCTTTTGATCCACATGCTCATTGAGCAAATGCAATTCGTCCAATTCCCTTTTCAAGGTATTGTAATTTGAGGAAAGCTCTTTGGAGATTCGTTGAAAATCGCGGATGCGAACATCGAAGGTCTTAATCTCCTCAAAACGGACATTAAGAGAATCGAGTTTGCGAAGGGTATCGGGAACCTGACCACTCATTCGGTCAAAGAATTGTTTTCTTTCATCCATCTCTTCCGACTTCTTTTCAAAATACTCTACAAGAAGTTGGAGATTTTTACGCTCATGAGAGGCAAGCTTGACCAATTCCATAAATTCTTTAGAATCGAAGCCAGCAGGAATTTCAGGGTTCTTCCCACCTGCTGAACCACGAGGATTTTCGGTTCCGGGTTCTTCTGCCATAACGAATGTCCTTTTAAGTTTGTTTTGCTGAAAAAAAGGTCACCTAAATACCCTAAGGCACTATGTTTTTATATACTTATGGACATTCAATGTCAAGTGAGGAAGCAACATCTAGAAAAATTAGGGGGAGGTATTATCGAGCAATGAGTAATTCTGCGATTTGAACGGCATTGAGAGCTGCACCTTTTCTCAAGTTATCTGATACTACCCAGAAATTAACAGCCCTATCACGAGAAATATCATCTCTTATGCGGCCCACAAATACTTCGTTTTTATTTTCTCCGTGGGTAGCCAATGGATAAACATTTTTCTCAGTATCATCGGCAACACAAACTCCAGCCTGCGCAGACAAAAGCTCTCTCACAGCAGAAGCAGTAATCGGACCCTCTGTCTCCACATTCAAAGCTTCCGAATGTGAATAAAAAACAGGTACTCGTACGGTTGTTGGGCATACCTGAATTGAATCATCATCGAGAATCTTTCGGGTCTCGTTTACCATTTTCATCTCTTCTTTTGTGTAGCCATTATCTAGAAAAATATCTATATGTGGCAAACAGTTAAAGGCTATTTGATGAGGATAAACATTAGGCTCTGCTGCTTTACCATTCAACAGTTCCTGAGTCTGATTTTTTAATTCATCGATAGCTTTTTGCCCCGATCCAGAAACCGATTGATAGGTGGATACCACCACTCGCTTGATCTTAAATTTTTCATGGATGGGCTTCAGGGCCACCACCATTTGAATGGTGGAACAGTTGGGATTGGCAATGATGCCTGGTTTTTTTCCTATCGCATCCGGATTCACCTCAGGGACCACCAAAGGAATATCGGACTCCATTCGATAGGCACTGCTATTGTCAATGACAACACAATTTGATTTTACTGCTGTAGGCGCAAACTCCCTGCTGATCCCGGCTCCAGCCGAAAACAAAGCGATATCCATACCTGAAAAAGAATCTTGACGTAACTCTTCAACGGCAATTTTCTCACCCTGAAACTCTAAAATTTTGCCAGCAGAACGGGACGAAGCCAAAAGCTTAAGGTTTTCTATTGGAAATTTTCTCTCCTCCAGAATCTCCAGCATTTTTCTACCCACTGCACCCGTTGCCCCAGCTACAGCAACGTTGTATTTTTCTTTTTTAGCAATCAACTTAGTTTCTCCAATTCAGCAACCACTTTATCCCCCATCTCCTGGGTGCCTACTTGTTTCATACCCTCCGACATAATATCTGCTGTCCTAACCCCCTGCCCCAACACATTCTCCACTGCCTGCTCAATCCAGTTATTTGGCTCTTCTTTATCTAATGAATATTTAAACAACATGCCCACGGACAATATCGTTGCCAGAGGATTTGCCAATTCTTTACCGGCGATATCCGGAGCACTGCCATGAATCGGCTCGTACATCGCATATTTCTCACCCAAACTTGCAGATGGCAACATCCCAATTGATCCCGTCAACATTGAGGCTTCATCACTCAATATATCTCCAAACATATTGGTAGTGAGAATGACGTCAAACTGTTTGGGATTGCGAACCAACTGCATGGCACAATTATCAACATACATATGAGAAAGCTCAATCTCGGAATATTTGGAATGAAGGTCCGTCACTACTTCGCGCCAAAATCCAGTTGCCTCCAGAACATTTGCCTTGTCTACAGAACAAACTTTGCCATTTCTTTTCCGTGCTACATCAAAAGCAATTTTGGAAATTCTAATAATTTCAGGCTCTGAATACACGAGGGTATTAAATCCTTGCCGTTCCCCTTTATCATTGGTACCAACTCCCCGCGGCTCACCAAAATAGATCCCACCCGTCAACTCGCGGACCACCAGAAGGTCGAGACCTTCTACTACCTCCCGCTTAAGAGTCGATGCATCAGTCAACGCCGGGAAAATTTTCGCCGGGCGTAAATTGGCATAGAGCCCCAGGCTGGAGCGCAGACCCAACAAAGCCCTTTCTGGACGCAGAGAAAAATCTATAGTCTCCCATTTCGGCCCTCCTACTGCCCCCAATAAAACGCCATCAGATTTTTTAGCTATATCCAGAGTGGCATCAGGCAATGGGTGGCCGGTAGCCTCATAACCAGCACCTCCTACCGGTGCTTCATTCAGGGTTATCTTCAAACCTAGCTTAGACTCGATTATTTTAAGAACTTTTATGGCTTCGGCAACCACTTCCGGCCCGATTCCGTCTCCGGGAAAAACAGCAATATCGAATTCACTTTTCATATCAACAATCAAACTCCTCTTAGATCATAATTTTTACCAACTATCATAAACCAGCGTTAATATTACCACTTGGAAGCCGTAGATAGTTAAAGTAAGTTGTAAAAATTTATTTTTACATTATTATAACCGCGACAACTTTGAATGATCCCGAGATCCTTCGTGGACCTCAGGATGGCGTCTTGAAAACCGCCTTCTTGGGTCATGCTGAGCCTGTCGAAGCATCTCACTTTTCTTCATACCGACTTACGCAAAGGTCTCCTTAACCGCCGGAAGTTAATAAGCCATAAAAATAAATTATGATAAACGGTAAAAAAGTTTGCGTTGTAATGCCCGCCTACAACGCTGAAAAAACCCTGCAAAAAACCTACGACGAAATCCCAATGAATGTCGTAGATGAAATAATCTTAACAGATGATGCCAGCCGTGACCGAACCGTAGAGGTGGCAAAAAGTTTGGGGATAAAAACCTTTGTTCATAATGAAAACAAAGGTTATGGGGGTAACCAGAAAACCTGTTACAAGGCTGCGCTAGACGCAGGTGCAGATATAGCTATCATGCTGCACCCCGATTATCAGTACACTCCCAAGCTCATTACCCCAATGGCTTCGATGATTGCTGAAGGCGTGTTCGATGCAGTGATTGGCTCTCGCATTCTCGGCAATAAGGCTATGATGGGAGGAATGCCTTTATACAAATATGCATCCAACCGTTTTCTTACGCTGACTGAAAACTTTATAATCCAGCAAAAACTATCCGAATACCACACCGGTTATCGGGCTTTCAGTCGAAAAGTATTAGAGACAATTCCCATGCTGGAAAATTCAGACGACTTCGTATTTGACAACCAAATGCTTTGTCAAACCCTGTATTTTGGATTCGAGGTTGGAGAAGTCTCCTGCCCTGCCCTGTATTTTGACGATGCCTCCTCCATCAGTTTCAGTCGCAGCGTCACTTATGGAATGGGAGTGATGCAGACCGCCTTGAAATATGCCATGGCAAAACGTGGCCTGGGACACTTCAGAATATTCAATTCAAGCGGTAAGAAGATTTCCGAAAAGACAGATCAATAACAAACTTTAATCAAACAAAGGCCTTGCGCTGGGGCGGTGGGACCGGCAACTCGACGGTTGCGGGCTTCGAGAATAACTTTTACCTGTCGGGCGGGAATTTTTTTTCGTCCTACATGCACCAGTGTTCCCACCAGGTTACGCACCATATGTTTGAGGAATCCCTTCCCTTCAAATTCAAATTGCAGAAAACCATCCTCCTTTAAAATTTCTACACGGTCCAGAACCCGAATGGGTGTCTTGGCGTTGCAGTTCCCTGCGCGAAAGGAAGTGAAATCGTGCTTACCCACAAAATATTTTGCAGCTCTTCGCATGGCTGCCACATCCAGCGCATGAGGAATGAACCAGGATCGCCGATAATTTAAAGCGGAAGGGTGATCACGATTTAAAACTGTGTATCGATAAAGTTTTCGTTTGGCGGAGCCTCGGGCATTGAAGGCCATGGGAACTTTGCGTACTTCCCTAACAGTGATATCCAGCGGCAGATGACTGTTGAGAGCAAACAGAAACTCGAAGGGTTTCATCTTGGATTCTGTGACAAAATGCGCCGGCATTCCTTCGGCATGAACCCCTGCATCGGTGCGTCCAGAACTTAAAACAGTTGTTTCGGTTTTTGTGATTGCGGTCAAAGCCTTTTCAACGACTTCTTGAACGGAAATTCCATTTTTTTGAACCTGCCAACCGTGGTAGGCAGTGCCTTCATATTCAATTATAAGAAGATATTTTTTTTTCATCTTTTTTCAGCAGCTAAACCCTTACCACAATATGTCTAAAACTAATTTTCTCATGGACAATCTGCCCGCTTTGGCCTGAAAGTCAATTCAATACACCAAAATAAAAAACGCGTTGCAACCACTCAACGCGTTTTTTCTTATTTTCAGCCAATCCCCATCGGGAGGCTAATCCATACTTATATACGGATCATTTCACTGTTTTATTCAACTGGTTTGGTGGAATATCTATCTCTATATAGACCTCCTCAGTTAAAGGTGGGCCTCAAATACCTTCACAAATGAATATAATCCCTCAGCCAGTTTTCGCAAGATGTAACTAAAAATATATTTATTAATGCCCCATTAAAACCGATGAGTACGGCCGTATCGTTGCGAGCAGAAGGTCTTCCTGGGTTCGAGTGATTCCAACGTAAATCATATTGCGACTTTCTTCTCTTTTCACCGGATAGTTCTCTTCGTCAGGTTCTACCAGTGCAACGGAGTCGAACTCCAATCCTTTCACCTGATGGATATTGGTTACGAGAATACCCGGTTCAAAAGAAAACTGATCTCTATGCCCGAGCCTCACCTCTCCCGGCAAATAGGCCTCCATCTCCTCTTTGAGTTCCATAGCCTGTTTTGGATATCGGCATATCAATGCAACGAGCTTATAGGGATCCGTCCGCAACAATCCGCGAGACCAATCCACCAGAGTTTCAATAAGGTCGACATAGTTTTTGGACTGCTGCCAAACAGGGTCCGAACCTGCCCTGCCCTCCACCTTTTTGGGATCACCGGCTACTTTATGCGCCAGGGTCATAATTGGAACCGTACAACGGAATGAAACCTCCAATTGGATAATGGCATCATCATCCAACCCAAGATATTCGACTACTTTTTTCCAGCCTATAAATTTTCTGGCAAAAAGTATTTTCTGAGCAACGTCACCCACAATCGTTACCTGCCGTTTATCATCCACCGCATCCATCATAATGGCAAACTCAACAGGGCCAAAATCCTGCGCTTCATCTATAACGATATGATCCAGAGTAACGACTCCTCCGCTTCCATCCGGCAGGCCTCCATTTTTAAGCTGAATCAACCTTAGAACCAGCGACATATCAAAATAGTCCAGATTCTTTTTATGCCGATTCTTTTCCGTCAAGCGTTTAAGGTAATCGAGATTCGAAGCCAGTTTGGCATCGTGCGGAAGATATTTTTTTAGATGCTCTGTATCCGATAGCAGGTTGTATAAATCCTGCAAATAATCTTCGAGATTAGAAATCTGCTTTTTAATAAATCCTAATTTTTGCTGTTTTTCAGCGTCCGGAAGTTTGGAGTTTTTAACCTCATGACTGAAATCTCTCAGCCTGGGTAGAAGGGGCTTGGCCTTACTTTGCGCCCAGGCTTCCTGATGGGAAGTTCGACTTGCAAATTGTTTTTTAATTTCTTCGTCAAGAGCCAGGCCTTGTTTTTCCACCCAGCCTGCAAGAGCTTTCAGAATCTCTTCAGAAAATTTTATCTCTTCAACAAAAGAAGGAATATTGAGGAATTTGAAAAAAGGCTGCCCGCGAACCGATTTGCGAATTATAGATAAAGCCCAGCTATTGAATGTGGTTGTCTGCACGCCATCGATCCCCATTGAAGGTAAGGTGGCACGAACATAAATAGCCAATGATTTATTCATTACAATGACCCGCGTTTTTTCGGCTTTTACTTGCGAATTATTTTCGTGAAGCAACCAGGCTAATCGATGGAGAGCGACGGTTGTTTTGCCGGAGCCCGCAGAACCCTGGATAATTACAGGGCGTTCTGGGTCTGTGGTGATCAACTCGAATTGATCTTTGGTAATTAAAGAGAGAATGCTCGGTAAACTTTTTTCTTTAGAATGCAATCCACGTGAACGGTGAGCCGCGATCTCTGAATCAACATCAAGTTTTTCCCATCCCGTTTCATTCCTGCGAAAAATTCCTTCAGGAGCGTCTATTTGCACCAGATGACCATTTTCCACCTTATAAGAACGCCTCAGTTTTATCTTTCCAATCCGTTCTCTTTGGTTGATTACCTCGAAAAATTCTTCATCCTGCTTATAATTGAAATACAGAGCAGCGATGGGTCCATTGCGCCAATCCACGATCCCCGCATCTATATTGCTTTTTTTCCCAATCAGGAAAGAAACTTCACTGCCATCCTCTTCTGTGGTGGAAACTCTACCGAAATAAGGCTCCTGAATCAGTTCCAGCAAGGCTTTATCACTATTCTTACGAATATCCAGAATGGAATGCGCCACCGCTTCATCGGAAATGAGGGGCTGCCTTTCTTCATCATTCCATTCGTTGACCACCTGCTTGGTCAACTCTCTAGCTGCCTGATTCGCATTGACCTTGGCTTCCTGCACCACTGGCAACTGACGACAAAGAGATTCAAGGGTGGACTCAAGGAGCTCCTCCTCCTCTTTGATATAAGCTAACTCTTCTTCAGTTAAAGACATTTTGTATCCATTTGGGTGATATCCGCCTCATCCTTATAAATAACCAAAGATGAACCCAATAATCTAAATGAGTAGACCAGATAAGGTCAACCAAAATATCAATAGTCGATAAAAATATATTTTTACGGGATCATCGGAAATAGCGAAAAACAAAGAAAGGCTTTTAAATAAGCGGGTTTTCCTTTATTATTAAAAATCCAATACGCATAAAATAAGAATAATTTTCAGTACAATTTCAGGAGTTTTTTTCATGAAAACCTATGAAGATCTGGTCGGTGATGGCGGATCGGACATAATTGGACAGGTAACCCAACTGGGAGAAAAACTACGATCCCGCTTGGACAAAATAAAACATAAAGTAGCCCTAATGAGTGGAAAAGGAGGCGTGGGAAAAAGTTCAATCACCGCCAATATCGCTTCATGCCTTGCAGACCGTGGCTATAAAGTGGGAATTCTTGATGCAGATTTGAACGGACCCAGCATCGGCCATCTATTAGGTGTGGGTAACGACCAAAAACTGGAAGCTAAAGACAATGGTTTTGAACCCGGAAACGGTTATCAGGGAATAAAAATCATGTCCATGGATATGCTTTTGAAAACCGCAGACACACCGGTGATGTGGACCGAAGGTGCCGATGCAACAGCGGTATGGGTCAGCACTATGGAATCCACAGCAATCCGCGAACTGTTGGCGGACACCAACTGGGGAGAGCTGGACTACTTGCTAATAGATATGCCTCCAGGAAGTGACAGGATAGACAACATCCGATCCCTCATTCCAGAGTTAGCGGGAGCGGTGGAAATCACCATCCCTTCCATGCTGTCACAGCATATCGTGACCAAGTCCATTACCAAGAACAACAAAATGGGCGTGCCCATTATTGGCTTGATAGAAAACATGGCTACCTATGTTTGCCCGCATTGCGAAAAAGAAGGCAAACTGTTTCAAGGCGAAGACGTACAAAAATTAACGGAAAGAAAAGAGATCCCTTATATCGGGAAAATCCCTTTCGATACTCGCGTATCGCAAAGCAAATCGGGTCAACTTTTCTTCACCGAGTTTAAAGATTCTGTTACCGGCAAAGCAATCGCTGATACGGTTGACAATATCGAAAAATTTATAAAAAAATAGTCCCAACAGGAGGCGTAATGAAATTCCTTTGTATCCCTTGTGATGTCAAAATGGAAGTACAGGTAGATGGCATCATGCCGGAAGAAAAACAAAATCTGACGATGAAGTTTAAATGTAAAAAGTGTGGACACATGATTGCCATGCTCACCAACAATTTTGAAACGGAGTTTGTCAGCAAACTGGGTGTTGAAATGGGTGGCGCATCAGATATCAGTAAATCCCCGATGGCCACGGTAAGTTCCACATTAGCTCAGGCCAAAGAAGAACTCAAAAGCACCAATCCCGAAGACGATCTCATCTGGACGGAAGAAGCAGAACAACGAATCAAAAAGGTCCCCTTCTTTGTCCGCGGTATGGCTAAGAAAACCGTCATCAATTACGCGGTGGAAAAAGGCGCAACCACCATTGACGCTAAACTCATGGACGAAGTCCGAGAAAAAGTCGGCATGTGAGGCCAACGGCCTCTGGCAATTAACCCCCTCCTTCCCAAGGAGGGCCGGGGTGATTCACACTTAATTTCAAATTAGCCCCCTCTTTCTCAAACTCGAACAATAGGAACACGTTTTGTTCGATGGGTCGGGGTGGTTCACATTAGCGCTTTAGCCCCCATTATATTGTTCCATTAAATTTGTGCCCCTGTGGTATCCATTCCTTGTGATTCATGCCCGTGTTATATTTTACCTTAAAATTCATGCCCCGCAGGGGTAGTAACGGGTAGTAGGGGTACGGGCCACGCCCGGTGGCGGATATGGGAAAAACGAGGAAAGAGCCACTGGAATGCGGCGCTTTTGTTACCGAGCCGGACAGCGGATTTCTAAATGGTTGCCATCCGGGTCTTTGAAGTGAACCGACTCTCCCTTGCCCAAAATAAGAGGTCCGCGAAATTCTATTTGGTTCTTTTTTAATTCTTCAATTATTTCAGGAAATTTTTCTCTGTTTGTGCCAAAGGCTATGTGGGCATAGCCTTGTTCACTAAGACAATCGATGGCATTCTGCATCTCCAGTTCGTGACTTTCAAAGAGGTGCAGGGTAGTGCTTCCTGTGTCCAGCATCAGGTGACGAATTTCCTCTGCATACCTTTCCGCTACCTTGAAACCCAAAACATGGATATAAAACTTCTCAGCTTTGTCCAAGTCCCGGACATTCATTCCAATATGGTGGACACCATCCAATTGCATGACTAGCCCTTAGTTAAAGCAAGCGTTGTAATTGTATTATAATACGTTTGGAAATAAACGAGATAAAAGAAACAAGTCTGAACCCAGAACACTTTGACTATTGATGGCAAGTTTCTGCTAAATACATCAAAATTTTCAGAGCCACTGGATTTGCCCCCTTTATAGCAAGCATTCCTACTTGAAAAAAATTAGCACCCACACCACTTGACAACTAGGGAAACAGGCGACAAATTATAAATAACATGCGACGGGAGGGGGGCTTTCCTCCCAATTCAAGCCAGAGTGTGCTATGAAAATGGTCTAAACTCTGCATTTACCGATGGTGGTGTAGAGGAGCCATATTTCGCCGCATGCTCTGGTGTTTTTTTATGGCGCACCTTAGCTGCAAATTCTCCTCGGCCGATGTCAGCCACTGGCCCCAACTCCAGCGGGGCATGTCACGATCCAACCCAAAATCGATAAAATTTATTAATAATATATTGGAGTCTGGAAATGGAAGAAATTTTCAACACTATGAACACCCAAATGTCTCAATTGCCAAATCCTGTGCAAATTTGGATGAATTGGATGATGTTAATTTTTTTAAGTTCGATTCTTTTTGTCTGGAAAAACAGGACGGCTCGATGGGTACTTGCCTCAATTTTACTATCTATGCCTATGGCCCTGTTGGTCTATTCCCTGACGAACACGGTTCATCTTTTAGGCATCGTTCATATCGTCTTGTGGCTACCCCTCCTGATTCTTATTTACCGCATAGATTTCAAAACCGAGTCATTTAAAAAATTTAGTCCTTATGGAACTTGGATTATTTTATTAGCCACAACAATTGTTATATCTTTAATCTTTGATTTTCGAGATATTTTCCTGGTATCCATCGGCCAAAAGTAAAATCCACCCTAAGCCGAATACGGTCCATAGAGGTTTCTCCCCCCAGGACCCCTGGCTATCAACTCCAATTCTACCCCTACCAACTAAAATAAAAATTATCGTATAATCCTAACTTCCGTTTACAACCCATAATGGAAACTCGCGTTTTGAAGTAAACGGTATGATAAAAAGGTTTTTTTCATATTAATTAACCATCGCTAAGAATTGGAGTAATAATGCGTTCGATAAAAGTCGAAGGACTCGACATCCCCTGGACGGCTCTCACCTTGGGCGGAATGCAGATTGCCCCCAGCAAAGAGTGGGGCGACGGGTGTTCGGAAGAAGAAGCCGACCGGGTGGTGAAGACCGCTCTGGAGTGCGGCATTATGGCGTTTGACACTGCCGAGGCTTATGGAAAAGGGGAATCGGAACGCCGCCTCGGCAAGGCCCTGGGCTCTCGAAAAAACGATGTCCTCATCATTTCCAAAATCACCCCCGATGCTGAAATGACACCCGAGGGTTATCTGTCGCGTCTTGAAAAGTCATTGAAAAATTTGGGGCGGGATTATGTCGATGCCTATCTGGTCCACTGGCCGGGCTATTATGTAGACTCCTTTCAAAATATGCAGAGGTTGTGCGAGGTCATGGCTGCCGTCAAAGAAAGTGGCAAGACCCGTACCATAGGTATCTCGAAATTCCAGGCGAAGGACATTGTCCTTATGTCAGAATTCGCACCGTTGTTCACTGTCAATCAGGTTCCTTATAATCTGCTTGACCGTGCGTACGAAGGAGAGAATTTAAGGGAATGTGTAAAGGCCGGGATTGAATACATGGCATGTTCGCCCAGCGCCCGGGGTCTTTTAGCCGGTCGGTTGGATGCAGACACCTCCAATCCTGCCCGTAGCGACTATCACCTGTTTGCACCGTTTGCCATCAGTAATTCGCAAGACATGCGAGACACGGTTCAGGAAATTGCAGAAGAAATCAACACGGCCCCCATCAACGTGGCATTGGCCTGGGTGATCCAGCGAAAAAATATCACCACTGCTGTGGTCGGGGCAAGCAAAGCGGATCAGGTGAAGGAATTTTGTGCTGCCGGGGAAATTACGCTTACTTCCGATCAACTGGACCGACTCAACGAGGAGAGCGCCCTTTTTCATGGCTGGAGTGGAGCCGGTTACTGATGGCGACTGTCACCTCCAGGATAGCGAGACAGATTAAAAAAAGGGTGCCTTATACAAAGAAAAATTTTGTCTAATTTCGAAAGGAAAATATTATGAAGGTGATCTTGTTAGGGGCAAGCGGAATTATTGGCAAAGAAATTGACAAAGCTCTTTCAACGAACCATGAGGTTATACGCGCCGGTCGCAACGGGGATGTAAAAGTAGATTACACCGATACTATGTCTGTCAAATCCATGTTCGACCAGGTTAGAAGTTTTGATGCGCTCATATCTGCAGTGGGGCGAGACAGCCAATTTAAACCCTATGAAGAGCTAACCGATGAAGACTACGCCTATGGTTTTGAACGAAAATTCATGGCGCAAATAAATCTGGTGCGAATGGGAACCCCCTACATTAATGATTCTGGTTCATTTACTTTATCCAGTGGATATCTGAGCGACTACCCATACGCTGAAAGTGCTGCAACCGGTCCTTTTAACGCTGCCGTTGATTCTTTTGCGCGAACTGTAGGGCCTTTATTGCCAAGGGGGATTCGTGTAAATGTTGTCAGTCCAGCTCCAGTTGTTCCGTCTGAAAAATCAGGACGAGGGGTAGTAACTGCTGCCCAGGCAGCAGCAGGATATATTCAAAGTGTCGAAAGCAACATGAACGGAGAAGTTATCCGTATGTGGGGCGGTCTAGAGAATGAACCACGTCGTTAAAAAGTCATTCCAAAAATTTAAATTACCCCAGGACCACTGGATCTACCCGCAAGCGGGCATGAAATCTATGGAAGGGGGTATCACATACCCCCTTCTACCCGTTTCTTCCCTCCATTAAGGTGTTCTTCCCCTCCCAATAGGCCTAAAAACAATGTATTAGAATTACATTAATATTTCAGATTGAATTATGATTAAATTACTGATAGTTTGATAGATAAGAATATATAAAAAACCTAGCATACGGGGTTATTTTGAATACCTTTGCTTTTAGGGAGTTTTTCTAATGATTCAGGAACTTATATCCAATTTTTGGCGAAATGGTAAAGATTTGCAAGAGGAAGGCAAATTTCAGGCTTCTCTAAAAATACTATTAAAGGAAGTACGTCATATCCTTGATGACTCTAACCCATTGGCAAAATCTATTGATAGAGATGACTCTCATGAAGTCATGGCCAAAATTTCCATAGAAGAAAACAATATGGATTTAGCTGAAATCCTTCTGCTGGATTCTGAGAAAAGTAAAATGTAATCCTCTTTAAATTAAAGGGGTCCACCTCTCAGGGACCCGTGTGATATTGAACCATTAACTTCATGCCCGGCACGGGTAAAACTATATGGAAGGGAAATCATGAGTCACTTTTTGACTATAAGTTACCTTTCAAAACATGAAAATTCCCAGGACCACTGGGTCTTATCTCCAGAATTTACTTTTGATACTCCGCCCAACAAAATAACTTTTCCCGAACACCCGTTACTATCGTGTCAGATAGTTTACCTCTCTATATTTATTGCTTTTTTCATTTCAAGGACCTGCCGCCACACGCCATTTAACAAGCGTAAATGGGCATACATTATTGAATCTATCTTTGTCCAAACTTTCTTCGGGAATAAAGCCAGCTCCACCAATATCGTTTAAGTAGTTGGCAGAAATATTCAGCAGAAAAATGCTCTTAAAGGGGGTGGAAAATGAATATTCAACCACACAAGATTCTGGTAGTAATCCCTGACAAGCGTTTACGAGAATTGATTGGAGAAGTGATTACATTGTTGAAACACCAGCCAATTTTATTGAGTAATGGGAACCAGGCTATTTCCGAATTCTCTAACGACAAGTCCATTGCGGTAGTGGTAATCGACTGGGAAATGACAATGAAACCTTTCCCTGATTTTGTAAAAGAAATGAGTTCAATTTCTTCTTACCTGGGAAAGTTTGTATTGGCTGATATGAACGATGGCGAAATAAGAAAACATATAGAAGCAGGTAACTTCTGTTGTTATACACAGAAACCTTTTCAACTTGAGAAGTTTGAAAAGGGATTATTGGGATGTATTAATGAATATGAATTGGCAATAAAAGAATTGTAATTGCCGCTAGTGGTAAATATTTGTTGAAAAATACCTTAATTACTCGTTTTTCAAGCATTTTATTGAAGTATATATAAAAAAATGAGCGCGGAAGAACATCCATGAGCAAATTTAAAAAGCGTATCAATAAATTAAAAAAAATAGAGCTACTGGTAAACAGTCAGAAGAATTCCACGTCAAGTCAACATCCACTTCAGTGTATCTTCCAGGTGGAAAGGCTTGTACTCGCCAATTATCTTATTGAGGCGACTGTTGGAACCCCTTAAAACGAGCACCTCATTTGAGCGGACAAATTCAGGGTTTTCGCGAACTTCAATACTATGGCCAGTAATCTTTTCACAAAATAAAACTACCTCACTTAATGAGTATATTTGCCCCGTACATACATTTAGTGTTTCACCTCTGGGGCATTGCTCCAATAGCTTTCGGTATATATTAACAACGACACGCACATCGCCAAACTCCCGCGAAACATTCAAACTACCTAACTCAAGAATTGGCTTTTTTTCAAGGAAGTGAGCAACAATCTTTGGAATCAAAAAATGTTTTTTCTGCCCAAAACCGGTGTAGTTAAATGGCCGAACAATAAACAGGGGCAGTCGTTCAATCCACAACCCCGCCATCTGCTCCATCGCAAGTTTGCTCACAGCATAGTCATTGGCAGGACTGGGAGTAATATCTTCACTTATAATATTATCAGTCTGATTACCATAAATATTGGCACTACTTGCCAATAAGATACTGCGCACATTGGGTACGTGTTGATGTAAGGCCGCTAGAAGGTTTTGCGTTCCTATCAGGTTAACTTCATAAAACTCACGGGCGTTTCCATGACCAACATAGGAGATACTGGCAAGATGGGCCACGGCTTCGGGTTTAAGTTGCGCAACCTCGTCTGCAACAGCTTCAGGATTAGTCAAATCAGCATTTAATCCATGAACATGGTGGCCTTGACCTTCTAATTCCTGCTCCAGGTAACCACCGGTGAATCCTCTAAGCCCAGTAATTAAAATTCGCATATCTAAAGTGACGTTTCGCTTTTAACCCGGCGCAAGTCGGCCTTAACCATCATGGCGCAAAGCTCTTCCAAAGTGGTACGGGCCTGCCATCCCAAGTCTAATCTGGCTTTTTCAGGGTTTCCCTGAAGGAGAGCTACCTCAGTGAGTCGATAAAACTTCGGGTTGATGGAAACTATGCTTGCTCCGGTCGCACTATTTACAGCTACCTCATCAACCCCAGCACCTTTCCACACAATTTTCATGTCTAGTTCTTTACAGGTCATTTCCACAAAATCACGTATCTTTTCTGTCCTGCCACTCGCCAGCACATAGGTGCCGGGTTTTTCGGCCTGCATCATTTTCCACATACCCTCTACGTAGTCATTGGCATAGCCCCAATCGCGTTGAGCCTCTAAATTACCTAGTTCAACATGATTTTGTTTGCCAAGTTTTACACGCACCAGTCCATCCGTAATCTTTCGTGTTACAAATTCTAAGCCTCGCAATGGAGATTCGTGATTGAACAAAATACCACTTACACCAAAGATGTCATAACTTTCCCTATAGTTGACAGTCATCCAATGAGCATAAGCTTTCGCTACACCGTATGGGCTTCGAGGATAAAAGGGGGTTGTTTCGCTTTGTGGAACTTCTTGCGCTAATCCAAACATTTCTGAAGAAGATGCCTGATAGAAACGAATTTTAGTGTTAACAGTGCGTATTGCTTCCAACAGGTTCAATACGCCAAAACCTGTAATCTGGGTTGTGGTGATAGGTTCACTGAAAGACGCGGCAACAAAACTCTGAGCGGCGAGATTATAAACTTCATCTGGTTCAACTTTTTCAAGAAGCCGAAAAGCTGCCCCCAAGTCGATAAGATCGTAGCCCAACAAATGCAGGTTGGGATTATTATTTACACCCAGTTCTTCAATGCGCCAAAAATTGGTTGAAGCAGCACGACGGTAGGTACCATAAACGTTGTACCCTTTTTCAAGCAGGAGTTTGGCGAGATAAGCCCCGTCTTGCCCAGTAATACCTGTTATGACTGCAGTTTTCATATTTTTTTCTCATTTTATTCATAATTAACTATACTTATTCCGTTCACTGCACTTTCAAATATATTATTTTCTGAGCATCCTTTGATTAAAAAGTCACAAAAATGTAAGTGAATATTCTTGTTCGCTGGGATTGTTGGGTTGATCAAGAGCATTCGGTAATTTTTCTACAAAAGAGTCTTCCACGGGAAATTTGGTAAAAGTAATCTCTATAGTATCTGGAGTTAAAGCTTCATCTACTTTTCGATAATTATTACAGTGCACGTGACAAATCTTCAAAGGAAAGTTCTCTACAAAAAACAATATTTGATCCATATGACGGTCAACTTCGTGAAACTCTATAACCATTCCACATATTCGCTCTGATATCAGATTTAGCTGGTCAAGGATAGGATATTCTCCTCCTTCAATATCAACACTAAAAAATACATTCCTAACTTTCTTGGGGATTATTTGTTTATCAATCGTATCTACAGAAACATAGTTTGAACATTGATTTGCACCGATAAACTTTTTTATGTGCCTACTACTCCCCCTAAAAAAAATACAGTAGCCCATTATCAAACGAAACCAAAAGAGCGATTTTCGACTACCACGACTAAGAGCCACTCTCAACTTTCTAAGAAAAAGATTCAATCCTATGGAGTCATCAAAGGCAACTACCGGAACATAATTGTGTTTTTTAAAATCTTTCTCGAAACTCCAATCGTAAGAAATTCCAAAACTTATTAACATTTCTGACGCAGCAATACTTCGCTGGTCCACTAAATAACCACCATCATTATCTTTTCCCAAGCGAACTAGTGAGTTCAAACTATATGGACGCAAAAAAGAAGGGAGTACTGCTGAATTATAATTGGACAATCGTCAATTCCTAATTAAAATTATACCTAAAGATCTTCAAGTGCCTTTTCAACTTGCACCATAATTCTATCTACAAAGGCTAGCTCTTTTCCCAAATTTTCATTGCTATTATACAGCGGTGTATTGCTTAAGAATTTTGTGTGGGGGGATAGGGATCCGTATAATTCTATTGGATGACCCGGGTCTACATGAATAGAAATTATTTTAACATCAAATGTGGAGGCTATGTGCATCAACCCACAGTCTACACCAACAAATAATGCGCACTGTTTAATTATTGCAGCACCTGCACGAATAGTAGGCTCATCCTTAATCCTAATGGTTCCGGGAGGACCATCGTTAGAAGATTTTGGCAATAATGTTAATATTTTTATTTTGTACTTTTGATGTATTTTTTCTATTAGCTCCGGGAAACCATTCCATGTCCTGGGGTCATGCTTTTCAGGGGCAACACCTTTTATTCCAGTTTCACAGGCCAATACTATAAAGGATTCTTTTTCCTGAACCCCTGCTTTTTTTAACAGGTAATTTGCCTGCGAAATATCTTCTTCATTTAAATACAGGATTGGCTTTCGTTGACTTAGAAGCACCCCTGCTCTTTCCGAGAACTGATCAATCATATGTTTTCTGGGATCCCACTCAGAAGAGTAATTATAAAAAAATATGACTAAATCATATTTCATATTATATAGAAGGCGGTTTTTCAGGTACGCCAACTTTCTTATAATAAATTTTATGACATTTTTAGATTTTGGCCTAATGAACTCGTGGTCAGGAAAATCAAACTTATCAATATTGGGATCATTGGCAATAATGTCAGAGTAAGCTCCTTTTAAACAGCCAAATGTTATTTCCGCTTTTGGAAATTTTTCCTTTAAGGCAATTATAGATGGGGCAATTAGAAGCAAATCCCCAACACCCTTAAGCCGTCCAAGGTAAATAGTTTTCGGATTTTTGCACGAATACATAAAACCCAATGCTGACAACAAACTCATTTTATTCCTAAGGTAGTTCGGGAACTAAAGGAAATTATTTACTACAAGCGAGGATGGTTTATTTATGCTGTTAGCCACTGTGCGAACTTTAACTCTATCAAAAAATCACTTGCAATTTTTCAGGCAAAGTAGCGCAAAAAATATAGATCGGTCAAGCTTAAATTTCAATTTGGTATCAAAAAGTACTATGAAATCATGGCTTCTACAATTAGCATTTATGATAAATTTTTGATATGAAAGAATTGTTTGTCGACTTAATTTGTTCCGTTGGGAATGTAATTAAAGGTTTGGACTACTATCCCCAGGTAGACATAACAAAAAATTATCACGGCGACATTCTTGCTTTACCCCAATAGAATAATCCTGGAAAAATTACCCGTGGAGGTACTCCACAAAAAAACGGGAGCGGCCTGACCACCGCTCCCGTTCGGGTTGGAGCGCTAACTGTATGGTAGGGCTAGCACTCGTAATTTTTAATTTTTGGGAGGAGACCCCTCCACCGCTAGAGAAAAAGGAGGGGGAGGTGCCGGCAGAGGGACTTCCATCCATTCTCAGTATGCCACTTCTTTATTGCAATCGGGTTTCGCTTTTGTCCCGAATATGTCACAAAATTCAACTACTTAGGCCTCTCAATTTTTATTCAAACAGGCTGAGCACTGACACAGCTGTCTTAGCAATTCGTGAGTATAGAGTCCCGTATCATGCCCATCACTCCAGTCGAACTGAATAGCATAGAGTCCCACAGCTTTTAAGTTTCGCGGGCGAATCGAATCTGGAATCGAGCCAGGCGCTATCAATTTCTTGCCACTCCACTCATCAATGCAATTGGCGCAGGGACAATTCTCACGTAATATTTTTACTGGATACTCAGATTCATGACCATCGTTCCAGGAAATTCCCAGAGTGGATTCATTGACCTGTTTTATATTTTTTGGTGCAGGAGCTGTCATAATCGCTTATCCATTTTCTAGATTTTCCATTAAGCAGAATACCGATAACAACTGAAAGGAAAATTATTAATCACCCTAGCCCCTCTTTATAAAAGATGGGTTAGTTAATACCAGTTACAGGCTTTATCCGTTTAGCTGGCCCCACGCCTAGTGGCCGGCTAGCTTTTCCAGGCTAATTCAAAGGACGCATCAACTTTATCGTCTTTAGATTGGTTGATACTCAACTGCGCCGCTACCTGCCCTGCCAACTCTTTATAAGCTTTGCTGGCAGGAGAATTGGCATCACTCATGACTATGGGCACGCCAGAGTCACCCCCCTCAACAACTTCAGGGATTATGGGAACCTTACCAAGAAGTGGGATCTCAAAATTGTCAGCGAGAGTTTGCCCACCGCCTTCTTTAAATATGGTGTGCTTTTTATCACAGCTATCGCAAACAAAATAACTCATATTCTCAACAATACCGAGTAAGGGAACTTTTACCTGCTGGAACATTTTTACGCCTTTGTCGGCATCGATCAGGCTGACTTCTTGAGGAGTGGTCACGACCACCGCACCCGACAGCGGTGCCTTTTGAGTTAAGGTCAACTGAACGTCTCCCGTTCCCGGAGGCAAATCTATAACCAGGTAATCGAGCTCACCCCATTCCACGTTTTGCAGAAATTGCTGGATAATACCTCCCAGCATAGGCCCGCGCAGCATCAAAGGTTGTCCCTGTTTTGTTAGGAAAGCTGCTGAAACTACTTTGAGGCCATATTTTTCGTGCGGAAAAAATTTGTTTTCTTCGGCTACTTTGGGAGAGGTGATTGGGATTCCCATCATCTGTGGAATGCTGGGACCATAAATATCCGCATCCATCAATCCCACTTTGGCTCCTGTCATGGATAAGGCAATCGCAAGGTTGGTACTTACAGTAGACTTGCCCACCCCACCCTTTCCACTCGCTACGGCAATGATATTTTTAACTCCCGTTAAAACCGGCTGGCTGTGCTGAGTCGGACGCACAACGGCAGTCATATTTACATCGACGCTATCGACACCTTCAATAGCCTGAACCTTGGTTTCGCATTCTGTTTTCAATTGTTCTTTTACAGGACAGGCGGGCGTTGTAAGTTCGACGTCAAACTTTACCTTTCCTCCCTCCAGTTCCATATTTTTAACAAATCCAAGACTGACAATATCTTTATGAAGGTCAGGGTCTTGAACCGTTTTCAGTGCATCAATGATTCTTTCTTGCAATTTGGGGTCAGACATAATTGCTCCTAAAAAGTAAAAACACCGGAAATGCAGTCCATTTCCGGAAAGTTTCATTAAAATACGGTTAAGTCTCTTAAAAAACAGGGACTTTATCCGGCTCTCTTAGGATGGCTTTGCATCCAAAAGGATTTTAAAGCGCATCAGGCTAATTTTTGCTCAATATTTCAAAACCACTTTAAGTATTGATTTTGCTTGCTTTGCGATACCGCATATTGTATATATTTGACTTGAGCATACAATATATTGTATTCCTTAAATCGAGTATAAATTTGATCTTAGCAGATGATTTTAATTAACTCATTGAATTATAAAGTTTTAATTTAATTCTAAGCAGGAAACCAAAACGCAGTTCCTTGCCTAGCAAACAAATAAGATCGCCACCCTGAAACGTCAAGCCTGGAAATCACCTTTTCGCTTTTCGATACAAATAACCTTTTAATTTACAGAATAAATGAGGCCAGAAAAAACTTCAGACCTACAAGAAGAGCTCGAAAAAAGGTTTTTGACCTATG
>CAZECX010000009.1:0-48854 GCA_964510965.1 uncultured Nitrospina sp.
CCTCCGGGCCAGCTTTGACCTCGTAGTTGCTCATTCTTGAAATCCTTAGTCTTTTAAGTTAAATGTGAAGAAAAAGAGACTAATAATAAACCAGCCCCAAAATGTTGTCAAACCTTAATAATTAAAATGTTTAGGCCTTTTCCTATCTTATATTTTTCAGTATATCGTCCAATTCAGATTAACTACAGCAAAATGCCTGAGACATCACCTTCTAGCTCACAAAGTAAGGATTTCACACCCCAATTTAGCGCTTTAATAGCCTGTTTTTCAAGGGATAAGGAGTGGTTTTTCTTAGCAATTCCTGCATACCCCCCAACACCAAGAAGCGGGAGCAATTGGAAATCCCATCCACCTTCGATTTAAATCTTTTTCTTCAAGTCTTCTAAGAGTGCCAGATGTTTTTTTTCTTCAACCATCAAATGCGCAAAAATGGCTTTCACATCCAGTTTTTTCTCAATTTCCAGTAATCGATTCAGTATATCAATGGAACGTTTTTCCGATTCTATCCCATAATCCAGAGCTTCAACATCACTTTTAAATTTCTGCACCGTTTTTGATTCAGACGCTGGAAAAATTTTCCCCTTGATTTCCTCACCTACAAAGGAGTCCACCCGTTTCCGGGCTTTGCCTTTCCCAGAAATAGCAGGTTGTAAAAATTGGACTTTGGTTTGCAGAGTTTGAATATGATCCCTTTCCTCCTCTGCCAAACGCAAAAACATGTCCTTCACCCTTGGATCCGAAACATTTTTTGCGGCCTTTTCATAAAAGCCGAGACCCTCTTTTTCAATGAACAAACTAATCTCAATGGCATCGATGCATTGAAACGACATACCTATAGATTCTTTGTCCAACTCAGATTCTTTTGGACTCTCTTTCACTGGGTCTCTCCACAAAAATATGGTCCAGCTAATCTATCATATCTTTCCATACTGCCTATCAAGAGATTCTTTACAAATGCAGCAAATTCAAATTTCTCCAATAAAAATAATATGTTATAGTAGCAACCAGTTATCGGATCTTTCCTGATCCAGAAGAAACAGAAAGCCTTTTTCCAACGATGATGGAAGGTCATAAGGTCCATTACCAGAAGCCTGAAAAACTCTGTCTACCGCAATAAGTTGATACCTACAACCTGCAGGCGTGGCCTGTGAAATCAGTTGAAATTTTTACAGACGGTGGATGCAAGGGGAATCCCGGTCCCGGAGGCTATGGTTGCATTATTCGAGGAGGGGGCAATGTTCTGGAGCTAAAAGGATCCCATCCGCAAACCACCAACAACATCATGGAAATGACGGCAGCCATTGTGGCCTTAAAAGAATTGAGTCAACCTTATCAAGTAACCCTGACCACAGACTCACAGTATCTGGTAAAAGGGATGACAGAATGGATCAATGGCTGGATAAAAAAAGGCTGGATGACCGCCTCCCGGCAACCCGTAAAAAATAAAGAATTGTGGCAGGAACTTCATAGCCTGAGCAAAAAACATAAAATTACCTGGGTCTGGGTGAAAGGCCATGCCGGCCACCCCGAAAACGAACGCTGCGACCAATTGGCAAACGAAGCCATGGCTAATATTTAATGCAAGTTTTCCGATAATAAATATAGAGTTCATTCTAAACGCACAAGGGGGCCCCTGTGTTCTTAAGCCAAAGACAATTTAATTCTCTTTGCAATATTCGCCTGAAAATCCCACAACTATTGATTCTGGGATTATTTTTCTTAATCGCCTCATGCTCCACCAAAGGACCCAGCCGAACTGCCGACCTCTATCCAGATAAACCCGAAAGATATGGAAAAAATCGTGACCACAAATTCGATTACCGAAAAGACAGGCTATCAACAAAAGAAAAGGAGTCAGCCCCTGAAGAAATACAAACTAGTTTGGAGTCCATAGCAGACTTAAAAGGTTTTACCGATGATATGGATTCTGCATCCCTGCAACGGGCTATCGACAACCAACTGGGGGTAATGTTTGAGCAAGACCCGACTTCGCCAGTACGCCTGGGGGACTTCACACTAACTCGCGGTCGGCTCGTAGAAACTCTGGAAGCATTCCAAAAACTTTTAAACAAAAACCTTCCTCAGGAAAAGTTCGACAAAAAAGTTTCTGAAGAGTTTTTGCTTCTTCGAGTGGGCAAAGGCAAAGACAAAAAAGTTCTTTTCACGGGTTATTACCGACCCGTCATTCCCGCAAGCCCGGTTCCTTCACCTCGTTATCGATTTCCGATTTACCAAATGCCGGGAAAAGATTTCCATATGGTAAAAAGGCAGGAAGGGATTCGATTGGTAGGATCCAACTCTGGGATAAAACAAATTCGCCAAAGAAAATCGGGTGAAAACTGGAGAAGCCTAACCCGCGAGGAAATTGATCGGAAAGGCGCACTAAATAATCGGGGACTCGAAGTCGCCTGGCTGGAAAACGAACTCGAACGCTACTTCCTGCATATCCAGGGGTCCGGAGTTCTTGAGTTTCCCGATGGCACCCGACAGGGAGTGCGCTATCAAGGTTCCAACAAATATTCCTATAACGGCATCGGCAAACTGATGATCCGCGATGGCGTGATCACAACAGGTCAAGGTTCGATGCAGGGAATCAAAAAATATTTCGCCAATAATCCGCAACACATTGCCAAATATCTCAACAAGAACAAACGCTATATCTTTTTCTCACTCAGCAATGAAGGAGCCATCGGATCAGGTGGTGGAGAACTGGTAGGAGGAAGATCTATTGCCACAGACAAGTCGATCTATCCGGCAGGCGGACTGGTCTTCGTTAAAGTGCGCCAACCTGTACTTGATGCCAACAACAAAATAAAATCCTGGAAACCTATCTCCCGGTTTGTCATTGATCAGGACACAGGAAGTGCCATTCGGGGCAAGGCGCGCGCCGATCTATATTTTGGGACGGGTAAGAAAGCAGGAGCCAAGGCTGGCCACTACCATGAGAAGGGCGAGGTCTACTACCTCATCAAGAAAAGCTGATCAAACCTCGTTGAACAAAGACACCAACCGCTTGTCGATAAAATCCATTCTTTCATCTGAAACCATCATTTGTTCTTTTGCAGGGTCACCCTTAACCGCAGAGTAGTCCAAATTAGCCGGGTTGCGCTTGATCATACAGGCAAAAGTAATGGTCTCTGGTTTTTCTTCCACTTCCAGATAATCCACCGCGCGAATAAAAGAATGTCCTGTTGTGGCGATGTCATCCACGATCAACCAATGTGTATCCGCAGAATAAGCCGGAACTGGATTCTGCGCGTAGTCCAACCTTTTTTTCGGCATGATATGAAATGGCAAATTCATTAGCTTGGAAAGTTGATGACCAATTCGGATCCCTTCTGTTTCGCAGCCCACCACCACATCGAACTTTCCATGCTGCTTTTGCCATTCCAGGAGTTTTTTAACCAGCACTTCGCAATAAGCTTCATTCATAGAATCCGTCAAGTCTCCATACTCGTAGGTATAAGACGATTTGACGCCAGAACTGAGTGTAAAATTTCCTTTATGAATTATTCTAGAAAACACTTTTAATACTCCCCAAAAAATACCGATTTCATTTATTTATATCTATCCCATCCATGGCGTTCTATTCGTCATCGCAAGCGACCTCAAGGGAGCGTGGCGATCCAATTTTCTGGATTGCTTCGTCGCAACAAGCGCCTCGCAATGACGGCTTTCACAAAGCATCTTTCCAGCAGACTTATTTTTCGGGCCAGCCGTATTTTCCAACCAGAGGGACAAATTTGCAATCGCCAATTTCTTTCCTGCTCACCCGATCGCCTTTTTTAGTCAAAAGGATGAGTTTTTGTTTGTCCGTATCCCCAGCCGGCGCAACCAGCCTGCCGCCCTCTCCCAATTGTTTGATCAAGGCATCAGGAATTTCTTTTGCTGAGGCAGTTACCATGATGGCGTCAAACGGCGCCTGATCCGGCCAACCATAAGTTCCATCAAACATTTTAAAAACGATATTCGCGTAACCCAGTCCCTCAAGAATTTGTTGGGCTTTGCGCGAGAGAGCATTGATACGTTCGATAGTAAAAACCTGCGCAGCCAATTCAGCCACCACGGCCGTTTGGTAACCCGACCCGGTGCCAATTTCCAATACCCTCTCATCGCCTTTTAATCCCAAAGCTGCTGTCATGGCCGCAACGATATAGGGTTGAGAAATGGTTTGATTCTCACCAATGGGTAAAGGAGTATCGCCATAGGCACGATGCTGTAAAGAATCGAGCGCAAAGAGATGGCGGGGTACCCGACTCATTACTTCGAGCAAGCGCAGATCTTTTATGCCTCGATCGCCTAATTGCTCTTCGACCATTTTGCGACGCTGTCCTGCATGCGAGTTGATCGCGTCAGGGTTCAATCGGTTCATAAAATCTTATTCCGCAACTATCTTTTATTAAATATATGAGCGGGCCGCTCTTTGAAGTTCAATTTATAGGATGGATATTGTCCAAGTCTTCAACCTCTCGCCCTGAACCTTGCGGCGAGCTGAAATCCGGATCGGGCAAGGCATCCAACATTTTAGGATTTTGGTAAAAAACCCACTCCCAACAATCCTTGCGCTCATCGTATTTCAAGAGATATATATTATCGTCGTCGGCTTTAATCTTGAAATAACGCGAACCTTCCCCATACCAACGGTCAATAATCTCTTCTACCTTGTAACGGCTGTTACTTAAAGAGAAGGCTACCGGTCTTTCATTTAACTTTGAGGATGTATAACACTCTACCTTTAACATGGGCTCATGGTATGACTTTCAACATGAATTGTAAACTATTTTCTACTGCTTAATGCCGCAGGAAAATGACCAGCGAAAATGCCTCCCCGTCCACCTTTCACTACCTGCCCATTCCGAATATTTTATTGCTATAATCCTTAGAAATCAAACCTTGTAACAACCCATTAAAACCATGCTCACACCGCAGAAAAAAAATATAGAAGAGCATCTGCAATTTATAATAGGGGAAAGAAATCCTTTTACGGAACCGATCCACCTTGAAAAAACCCGTCACTACATTAAAAAGCAATTCGAGACTTTTGGTTTATCCGTAACAGAAGATGCTGTCGATTTCGAAGGCAGTCGTTCTTTTAATATTTTTGGAAAAGGAAATAATTCTGAAGAAAAGTCCTTCGTGCTAGCTGCCCATTACGATACCAAACCAGGAACCCCTGGAGCCGACGACAACGCCAGTGCTGTTGCTGCACTTTTGGAAATCGCTCGATGTCTTGCCGACCAAACCATCCACACACCCATCATTTTCGCCGCCTTCACTTTAGAAGAATATGGATTCATCGGGTCCTGCGATTTCATAAAAAATGCTTCCGCCAGAAACGAGACTTTCTCCGGCATGATTTCTCTGGAAATGTTGGGATATAAAAATTCTGAACCCCATTCCCAGGACTATCCCCCATATGTAGACACAAAAAAATATCCTGACACGGGTGATTTTATTGCTGTGGTCGGCAACGAACCTTCAGCGCAGTTAGCTCAAAGCCTGGCTGAAGGAATGAAACTATCTGTCCCATCTTTAAAGGTTGAAACCCTGGTAGTTCCCGGTACAGGAGAAAACTTCAGCGAAGTAAGATTGAGCGACCATTCCCCCTTTTGGGATGCCGGAATCCCGGCAGTGATGGTCACCGACACCGCATTTTTTCGTAATCCGCATTACCACCAACCTTCCGACACCTTGGATAAATTAGATATTGAATTCATCCGGGAAAATGCAGAGGCGGTGGCAGAGACCTTAAAAACGTTGCTCCAAAATTAAGAAGTGGGATGAAAAAAAACAAAACAAATACATCAGACGAAGCAGAAAACGATCCATCGGCTCAAGAGGCAAAAAAAAGTTCGTTTACTGCAAAGTTTTTCAAGGGATTAATATATATCTTCCTTTTCGCACTTTTGATGATCATCGGGATTGGTGTAGTTCTGGAATTTTATTTTCCCGCCGAAGAGGTTCGAGTTCTCGCAGAAAAAGAAGGCAGCAAACAACTCAAGATCCCTCTCACCATAAAAACAATCAAGCTCAGCTTGTTGAGCGGTGTTCGTGTTGATGGAGTGATTTTGGGCGCTCCTTCAAAACCTTTGGCAAGTGTCCAATCGGTTCTGTTGGATTACGACCTTTCGCAGTTGCTGCAAGGGCATCTCGTTATCAACCAGGTTCTAATCGATCAACCGCAACTGAACGCAATATCAAAAAATGGCGTGTGGAATTTTCAACCACTATTGAACCTTAAAGAATCACAAAATAATTCAGCCCCCTCTTCTAGCGGCAGCACGCCACTTCCTCTTGCAAAAATCGATTTACAACAGCTCAACATCCGCAATGCCTCAGCGGCATTGGAAATGGACGACCAGCTTTCGGCCCATATAAAAGGACTAAACCTGGAAGCAAAAGGAAAAGCCAGTATGGATGAGATTGATCTGAGGTTACGGGTTCTCATGAAACCAGATCAAACTGCCAACATTGCCTTCAAACAACTAAAAGAAAAAATTCATTTTCAATCCCATACCACTACCGACTTGAACTTCTCTGCCAAGGATTTAAAAAAACTAAACGTTTCAGGTAACTTCGGTTTTAAACAAAACCAAATTCAATTCGGCGATGTTCTACCTTCCCCCAACATGGAAGGAAGTCTGTCCGCTGAAATTCAGTTACAACCCGAACGCATAAATCTGTCTGCATTTTCCCTGACCCTCGACGAAAACAACCAGATCACACTCTCAACAAAAGTTAAAAACTTTTCGACTGCCCCGGAAATAGAAGCCAATATAAAAAAGGTTTCGTTCCAACTCGCAGATATATTGAAGTGGGGAGCTAAGTGGCTCCCACCTGTTTCCGGGCACGGGACACTGGAAACGGAAAACCTGGACCTCCAGGCCAAGCTCCCCGGATTCAAGCCAGATCACTTGACCTTAAAAGGAGGCACACTCTCCACAAAAGACCTGAGGTTAGATTATTCAGACTTTAAAACCCATATATTAGGATTGAACTCCTCATTACAGGTAAACGAAGTTTCAATAAAAAATGGCCAGCCTGAAAAAGTTTCAGCAGACTTAAAAATGCAAATGGCAAAAGGTCAGGCACAAGAAGCGGAAATTCGAAACTGGAAGCAAGCGCTAACCTTCACAGCAGAGGGTTCTGATCTTTCTCAGATAAAAATGAGGTTTAACACCGATATCAAATCGTTGCATTACGACCACCCCCTTTCAAACAAGGTCAACCTGCCTTTTAATGCTGAAGGTTCTTTACAGGGCAACTGGAAAAAGGGCGACTTAAAACTACCAAAGATTTCATACCAATCTGGAAACACAATCAAAGGAACTTTGTCGGGGCAATTAAAGCAAAAAAAATCTTTCCAATTGCGAAAAAAATTGACCATTGATATCGCAGAGACGTTGAAAATATTACCCAAAGAAATTTCAGAAAAACTCCCACGTCTGCAAGCCTCGGGGCAAACACAAGTTTCACTTTCTGTTTCAGGGAAACTGGATTCAAAATTTTTACCCACCCACATCAACGGAAACACAGAGATAAATTTAAAAAAGTTTTCAGCCAAGCTGGATGAGCCCAACATCAAGGTTGATGGCCTGACCGCCACGGTGCAGTTCCCGGTGGTTTACAAAGCAACAGAGGGGCTGAATATTCCTACACTCAACATCAATAGCACTCTGGAAAAAGTTGAAGCATTGAACAACTGGAAACTCACCGGTTTTTCGGCGGAGTCTAAATTCAAGGTCGATTCATTTTACAATCTCAAACCCGATTTCGGCACCCTGCCAATAAAACTGGACTCGCTTATTAAACTCGGCAGCTTGCACTCCATCCAACCCGAACTTTCAATTTCTGACTTTAAAACCAATGCGCATTTAAAAGGGGATTTGCGACCGGATGATTTTCGCAACAGCCAGTTAGAAGGAAACGTCTCCTTCAAAAACCTGAATGCTTTAAAAAAGTTTCGTGTAGGAAAAGTCGCCTCGCAATTCTCACTACAATTGCACGATAAGACCTTATCGCGTATTCGGCTTTCGCAAAAAACGAAAATCAGTTCCATCAATGAAGACGAACTCAAATTGAATCTCAAAAAAATCACCATCGAGTCACTCAGCCGAAAAAACCTGCAAAAAGGAAACCTTGATCTCGACAATTTCCATCTCAAAGCCACCGATCTTGCTTCCATACAATTAAAAGGAAACGCAAAGAATTGGGGTGACTCTTTCGGACTAGAAAGCACAGTCGAAAACCTGCAACTTGCATCAATCTGGAAACAAATTCCCGAGGAAATTAAAAAAGGTTTGGGACTGACTGAGTTAGGGGGAGCGGTGGCGCTAACCTCCAAAATCAATGGCAGCCTTCCGCCACCTAAAAACTCAGAAAAAGATTCAAAACCCTTTGAGCGTTGGACAAAAATATTCGCCTCTCTCGATCCAGACAACTTGCCCCCCCTGGAAATCTCAAGCCAATTTCATTTGAAGAACGGGAAGTTGAGTCATCTTGATAAAAACGTCCAGGGATTCAGCCTTGATACCCAATTGAATTATAAAAATGGCTCTACAGAGGTATCCGGAAAGACTTCTGGAAAATTTCAAGGAATGGAATTTTTTGATAAGTTGCCACTTCATCCGGAATTTCAATTCCAGTACCATCTGGAAAACCTCAACACTTTTGTCCTGACAAAACATCAACTGGACCTGAAAAACAGAGGAGTGCGCCATACTCTGCAAGGGAAGGTGGAAGGACTCAAGACCTTTATGAAAGGCCCTTTTGATCCCGCTCGGCTTTTACAAAATGTCAATTTCGTTCTGAAAAATGAAAACAACCTGAAAATAGAAGAAGCAATGAAGGATAAATTATTTGGAGACATCAAAGCAACAGGAGAACTTTCGTCACAATTTAATATCCACCAAACTGCCGGGAAAAACATCAATCTGGAAGGCCAAATAGGATTCAATGGGTTTAGCGCTGAAATCCCATCGGTTGTGGCATTAAAAAATTTAACCGGCAATTTTCCATTTAGCAAATCCCTCTCTTTGTCCGCCGATTTTGTTTCCAAGGATACCGTTTCACCCGCGCAAAAAGGATTTTTCAAACAGTTGCGAGATTTTTCCCGTTACAAAAATAATATCAAGGCAGACTCGCTGGAAATAAAAGGTCAAAAGGTTGCAAGTATTGGTATGGATGTGGTGTTCAAGAACAATCGACTCGCGGCAGATAAATTTATTTTCGATGTTCTGGGTGGAACAGTGGGCGGGAATTTTTCTTTTACGCAAACGGAAAAGGGGCCTACCCTGAAATTTGTCACCGAATTTGCCAAAATAGATTCCTCTCGGCTTTTGCCGTCAAACCAGAAAAAAAATATCGATTCCAAAATAGATGGCAATATGGAAATGGCTTTTCAGGTGGAAACCGCAGATGTCTCATTAGATAAACTATTTTTAAAAATAGCTATAACAAAAATAGGAACGAAGACTTTAGATCGCTTGTTGTTATTTATCGACCCTGAGGAAAGCAAACCTGCCATTGTGGATACTCGCGCCAAACTTAAGATCGCCGCGCCTCACCGTGTGCTGATATCCCTTGAAAATGGAAACTTAAATATGGAAGCTTGGCTGAAGAGTGATCTACTGGGAATTATTAAAGCGCCGGAGTTAAAAAGAATTCCAATTGCAGGATTGAAACAATTCGCGGCGATCAATGAACACCTGCAATCACTTCAAGACACATTGAAAATGCTAAATGTAATTTCGGCCAAAAGAATGGTATTTGAAAATGAAAAATTGGTTTTGAAGTAATAGCGAACTACCGGCGATCACGGCCTCGCTGCCCCCCACCCCGATTACCTCCTCCACGGTTGCCTCTGTTTTGCCCACCCTGTTGCCGTTGCTGACGCTGCCCGCGAACATTTCCCTGCCCGCCCTGACGCTGCTGACGTTGTCCGCGAACATTTCCTTGCCCGCCCTGACGCTGCTGACGTTGTCCGCGAACATTGTCCCGCCCGCCCTGTCGCTGCTGGCGTTGCCCCTGAACGTTGTCGCGACGACCCTGGCGACGGTCTTGTCTCGCATCCTGCCGATTGCCTCGACGATCTTGCCCAACATCCTGACGGTTTTGCCCTCGATCCTGCCTGGCATTCTGTCTGTTCTGGCGCCCTTCTTGTCTTCCTTCTCGGCGTTGCTGTCGATTATTTTGTATATTTTCCTTGCGGTCTTGGCCACGATCCTGTCTTGCGTCCTGCCGATCACTTCGTTTATCTTGCCTGGTGTCCTTACGGTCATTTCGCCGATCTTGTCGTTGGTCCTGCCTATCTTCACGTCTTTCCTGCCGATTTTCCTGTCTTGAGTCCCTGCGCTCCTGGCGATTCTCTTGAAATTCTTCTCTTCTATCCTGACGGTTTTCCTGCCTATCTTCCCTGCGATCCTGCCGATTTTCTCGAAACTCTTCACGTCTTTCCTGCCGGTTTTCTTGCCTATCTTCGCGGTGCTCCTGTCGATTTCCTTGAAACTCTTCTCGGCGCTCTTGCCGTTGTTCCTGTCGTTCTTCGCGTCGTTGCTGCAACTCTTCCTGGCGTTTTTGCTGCTCCTCCTGCCTTTGCTGGCGTCTTTCTTCAAATGCTTCTCTTCGGTTTTGAGTTTCCGTATCCCCTTCCGTCGTTTGACTCCAACCCGTACCCGCACCTAAACTTAAAAATAGAATAGCCCCCAACAGTCGCCAGATTTTCATAACTCCTCCTCATTTCTAACTGGAAAAACTATTTTTTAGATGACTTGGAAAGTTGACTCATAACCGTTTCGGTTTCTGCTTCCACTTCCTCACGTTTTCTCCATTCCCATACTTTCAAATGGGCCCCCATGTAATAGGTATGGTCAAGCAAGGACTCCCCGTCCATAACTCCCCAACGACCATCTTCGACCTCTGTCAAAGCTTCATAAATAGGATTTTCTACTGATGTATAAAGCAACTCAAGATCCGGTGGACTTACCTTTTTCTCTAATAAAATCTTCACCGACGAATCATCTATTTCATAATCGGCCTGAATTGCTTTTAAAGCTTCTACTTTTGATTTACCTTCCTTAACTCCCTCTTGCCATTTTTCCTCAATGGCTGTGTTGCGTTTTGCGAAAGGGTAATGCGTGTAACTCAGGCTTTTACCTATATGAAAATCCATATCCGGGAAATAAAGATAAGACCAGTCTTCGAAATCCACTTCCGTCCCCTCCGATACGCCAAGGTCTTTTGCTTTTTCTGGGGACTCAACCAACATTTGGTTATAAACTTTAACGAATTCTTTCATGCTTTCAAAAACCACCGCGTGAAAAAAGGAATTCATGCGATACCAGTTATTGGAAGAGTTTTGACTATTCAACAATTTTCTCAGCATCAGCATGAGCGTCTCTGCATCAGCAAATTGGTGTGAAATGGGAAAAATGTTCTGCAAAAACTGAGATTGTTTTTCGTTGTCAGAAGAATCTATATTTTCCTGCAACTGATTTTTCGCATAATCCAAAGAGTGCTTGACCAAATTGACATGGTTTAGCTTACGCTGGTAGTCCATATACTGCTTCAGCTCATCATTCTCACTCTCTTTAGAGTTTGAGGGTTTGTTCTGGGTAATGTCTAATGCAAAAGCTAACATATAAGGTTCTCTTCCAAATAGTTTATAACGGGAAATTAAATGTATTGAGTAGGTTATAAGATAATTTAAGTCCCCCCCCTCTGTCAACCACTAGGCGTGAGGCCGACAGGTCTATTCCTTGAAAGCTAAAAAGTATCATTAGAACCGCTTAGCTATAACTTCAATTTCCCATTACCAGGATAGAGCCTTGAGGTTGCACAATTCAGAAGCATGGAGGTCTCTGTTTCGCAGGAAAAAGTATTGACCTGCTCCCTCCCCACGGGAGTGACCCTCTAGCGAGGGTAGCAATTTCGAGAAACTAAAATAAAAGGCTTGAGGGCGTGTTTTGGTTTATAAGTATTGACCTATTGGCCCCACGCCTAGTGGTTGACAAGGATGGTGGGGTCTGATAGCGTAACTCCCATTGTTTAGACTATTTAATAATCTTTTTTGGATGCAATAAAGCGTATGCCCTGGGACGATTTACACGATTCTAAAGAACCTGATGACAGGTTTAAAAATAAAGGCGGTCAAGGAGGTGGAGGACAAGGTGGAGGTCCGCCAAAACCTCCTTTCGAAATTCCGCAAATAAAGGTACCTCAATTCAAACCTTCCATGTTGGTGGGCATCATTCTACTTTTGCTGGTAGTCTGGATTATCCCAGGTACTTTCTATTTCGTAGAGCCCGATGAAGAAGGTGTGGTGACTCGGTTCGGCAAATTCAGCCGCACCACCTCACCAGGATTACATTTTAAATTTCCTTCTCCGATAGAGCATGCCGCTACTCCAAAAATCACACAGATAAGACGTGCAGAAATTGGGTTCCGAGCAGCACAGGGGCGGCCCACTCAAAGAGTCCCGGCAGAATCTTTAATGCTGACCGGTGACCAGAACATCGTTGATATCAATCTGGTTGTTCAATATCGGATTATGGATTCTGTGCAATATTTGTTTAATGTCCGCAGGCCTCATAAGCTGATTCGCGATGCAGCAGAAACGGTAATTCGCGGAATCACAGGCAGTAAAAAAATCGATGAAGCTCTCACCACAGGAAAAGCCGAAATCCAGGTACTCGCGAAAGACCAGATTCAGGCACTCCTCGACCATTACAAGTCTGGCCTGCAGGTGGTGACCATTCAACTTCAAGATGTGCATCCACCCGAACAGGTGGCAGACTCATTTAAAGATGTTGTGCGCGCTCGAGAAGATAAAGAAAGAATGATCAACGAAGCCCAGGGTTATCGCAATGCGGTTATTCCAGAGGCCCGTGGACAAGCCGCGCAGATTGTCCGTATTGCAGAAGGGTATCGCGAAGAAAAAATTAAAAAAGCTGAGGGTGATGCCAAACGTTTTCTTCAGCAATATCAGGAATACAAAAAAGCGCCTGATATCACTCGAAAAAGGATCTATCTGGAAACCATGGAAGAAATCCTTCCAAACATAAACAAATTCGTCATGGAAAAGAAAAACGGTAGTGGCGTTTTGCCTATCCTTCCATTGGGTGGAAACTCTATTTTGGGAGGTAATAAACAATAATTATGAAACAAAACTCCTTCATCATTGGCGGAATCATAGCGATCGTTATTCTTTCTTCTTCAATGTTCACAGTTCACATGACGCAAAGCGTTATAGTGCTGGAACTGCAAAAACCTAAAGAAACCATTACGGAGCCGGGGCTTTATTTTAAAATTCCTTTTTTCCAACGGGTTAAATATTTTTCTAACCAATTGCTGGATAACGATTCTTTACCGGCCGAGGTTATCACTAAAGATAAAAAGAATTTATTGATCGATAACTTCACTATGTTCCGGATTATTGATCCTCTAAAGTTTCTGGAAACGGTTCGTGGCGAGCAGGGGGCCCGGGCACGGCTGGATGATATTATTTATTCCGAGTTACGGGTTGAGATTGGTAACCACAACCTGATCCACATTGTCACCGAAACCCGCGATGCCATCATGGCCAAAGTAACTAAGGAAGCAAATATCAAAGCGGGCGAATATGGCCTTGAAGTTGTGGAAGTAAGAATAAAGCGCACCGACCTGCCGCCTGAAATTGCTAATTCCATATTCAATCGAATGCGCACGGAACGTGAAAGAATTGCCATGGAATACCGGTCTGAAGGCAAGGAAGAGGCGACCAAAATCCGCGCTGAAACGGATAAAGAAAAAACCATTCTCGTTGCCGAAGCCTATAAGCAAGAGCAGTCCATTCGCGGTGAAGGGGATGGAATGTCTACAAAAATCTATGCCGATGCTTTTAACAAAGACCCAAAATTTTACTCCTTTATGAGGTCGATGGAAGCTTATAAAAAATCTTTAAAAACCGACACCACTCTCCTAATGTCTGAGGATTCCGATTTTCTGGGATTTCTTAATAAGTCAAAATAACCCATCATACTAGGGTGGCAAAAAAAACAAGAACCTCTTATTATAGCAGTGAGAATCTTTCTCTTTTTCTATAAGGACACATGAGAATACTCATCGTTGGAGCGGGAATAGTCGGGTTCAACCTTGCCCAGGAACTTTCGCAGGAAGGCCACGATGTCGCCATTGTGGATAAAGACCTGGACCGCACACGGCGAATCTCAGATACGCTGGATGTCATGGCGGTACAGGGCAATGCCTGCTTTCCTAGTGTTTTGGTCAAGGCAGGAATTAAGTCCACTGAAATGGTGATTGCCGTCACCGAAAAAGACGAGATCAATCTACTCGCTTGTTTTCTTGCCTCCCGCTTTGAAGTGCCCAACCGGTTTGCCCGATTGCGTGACATGGAATTCACCACCAACGGGGCTGTTCTTTCTCCACAGGATTTATTTATCGATCAGGCGATCAACCCGCCACAGATAATGGTTGAAACCATTCTTAAGTTTCTTGAAACTCCGGGTGTGGTCAACGTTGCTGAATTCGCTGATGGAGAAGTTCTCCTGCGCGAATTCGATGTTCCCGAAAATGCTCCCATTGCCGGAAAATCCATTCAGGATATCCGGGCCATCACATTGATGGATTCGTTTCTAATCGTCGCCATTGTTCGTGAGGGAGAACTGGTACTCCCAAAAGATGAAGATATCATTCACGCAGGCGACAGGTTTTATACACTGGTTGATAAAGAGTTCCTACCTTTTCTACTTCCCATGCTCAACAAAACTCTGGATGAAGTTGAAAAAGTAATCATTTACGGTGCCACCCCAATGGCTATTCACCTCGCGAAAGCCTTGGAAGAAGACAACCGTGATGTGCGCATCATCGAACCGTCCAGAGATATGGCTCACGTTGCGGCGGATCAACTGAAAAAAACCGTTGTCATGCATGGTAGTGGAACAGATATGGACCTGTTCAATGAAATTAATATGAAGGAAGCTGATTTTTTTCTGGCTCTCTCGGATGATGACGAAAACAACATCCTCTCTGCTTTATTGGCTAAAAAATATGGCGCAAAACGGGCCTTGGTCATCACCAACGATCCGGAATATCTTCCCATCCTGGATTCCATTGGTATGGATATCACCATCAACCCTCGCCTGATAACTGTAAGTGCAATATTGAAGCATTTGCGAAAAGGGCGGGTGATGTCGGTTTTTAAACTAATTGAAGATGCCGAGGTCATGGAAATCGGCGTGGAGCCAGACTCCTCCATCGTTGACAAACAAATTTCGAAAATAAAATTTCCCAAGGAAGCCATCATCGGCGCCATTCTCAGAAAAGGAGAAATGCTGATTCCCAATGATGAAATCACTTTGGAATCCGGGGACTCTGTCATATTGGTCGCTCTACCCGGAGCCATTGAAAAAATTGAAAAACTCTTTGGTCGTAAACGTTCCTTTCTTCCCTTCCGATGAATATCCAAGCAATATTAAATGTTGTTGGTGTTCTGTTAATTCTTCTTTCCGGTCTTCTTCTTGCTCCGCTGGGCGTTTCCATGTATTACGACCACCCAGCTCTTGAAGGCTATATATCTGAAACCACTGCATTCAGTTTTACCTTTGCAGGGGGTCTTATTACAGGCCTCGTGTTCTGGAAGTTATTCCCCTCTGGCATTGAAAAGCTGCGCGACCGGGAGGGTTTTGCGATCGTTGCTTCATCCTGGGTTGCCATGTCAATTTTTGGAGCACTGCCCCTTTACCTGACGGGTGTTTGCCCCAACTATATCGATGCTTTATTCGAAAGTGCCAGTGGGTTCACCACCACTGGGGCATCCATCCTAATTGATATTGATGCAGTGTCGCATGGACTTCTTTTCTGGAGGAACCTCATGCAATGGGTGGGAGGAATGGGAATTATCCTGCTTTCTTTAGCCATATTCCCCATGCTGGGAATCGGCAGTTTTCATTTGTTCAAGGCAGAGATTCCAGGTGGCTCCACAGTGGAGCAAACACAACCCCGACTAGCTGAAACCGCAAAAGTTTTATGGAAAACCTATCTCGCTCTCACCCTCATTGAAATCCTGGCTTTGCGGTTCGCAGGGCTGGATTTATTCGATGCTGTTTGCCATACGTTTTCCACGGTCGCCACAGGCGGATTTTCCCCGCACAACGGCAGTGTGAGCGTATTCAATAATATATATATTGAAGCCATAATAATTCTCTTCATGTTTTTCGGAGGCATCAATTTCGCCCTGCATTCGCAGATGGTAAGAAGAAATTTTGGCGGCGTATTCAAAAACCCGGAATTCCGCGCCTATTGCTCCATGCTTATTATAGGTATTCTGCTGGTAACCTGGGGACTCACCCGAGTATCGCCCGATGGCGATGCCGGTCAGGCATTCCGGAGTGCCGCTTTTACCGTGGTGTCCATTAACACCACCACCGGATTCGTTACCGATGATTTTAATTTGTGGCCAGAGTACCTGAAACTTTTGATGTTGGGCATCATGATGATCGGCGGTTGTTCGGGCTCGACCAGTGGTTCTTTCAAGGTCATCCGTTTTATTATCCTGATAAAAATTATTTCAAGAGAACTAAAAAAACTGGTTCATCCGCGGGCCATTTTCCACGTTAAGGTAGGGGATAAAACCATCGATCCCGACGACCTTTCCAATGTTGCCGCTTTGACGTTTTTGTTCATGGGAATTTCAGCTCTCAGTGCAATGATGCTTTCCTTTATGGGAGTTGATTTGACCACTGCAATATCTGCATCTATCGCTTCTTTGTTTAATATCGGCCCAGGCCTGGGAGATGTGGGTGCCATGGGCAATTACGCTGCCATACCCGCTATGGGCAAGGGAATTCTGATTACATGCATGTTATTGGGAAGGCTGGAAATATATGGTGTCCTTCTCCTTTTACTGCCCATAGCATGGCGTAAATAAGATTTGATTTTGCAAAAACAATAAACTAGACTTTCGGCTTCCTAACCGGAGCTTAAACTCTTTGATTTTTTGAATAAAGGGTTATTTTTTTTCAAAGATATAAATCTCCTTTTGAGTATTTATTTAATTTGTCATGGGGGCAATTCTAGTGCCAATCGCATCCCTGATTTTTTAAGGAAATAATAAAGAAATGGAAACAAATCCTCTAAAAATTACCGAGCTCGTACTTCGAGATGCCCACCAATCGCTTCTTGCGACGCGAATGAAAACAGAAGATATGCTACCCATCGCAGAAAAGCTCGATCAGGTGGGTTTTTTCTCCCTGGAAATGTGGGGCGGGGCTACCTTCGACACTTGCATCCGCTTTCTGAATGAGGACCCTTGGGAAAGGGCGCGGGCCCTCAAGAAAAAGATTCCCAATACTCCATTCCAAATGTTGTTACGAGGACAAAATGCTGTGGGTTACCGGCATTATGCGGACGATGTGGTCGAGCGGTTTGTCAAACAATCGGTGGAAGTAGGAATAAACATTTTCAGGATCTTTGATGCACTCAATGATTTCCGGAATATCGAAACTGCAGTAAAAACCGTTAAAAAATGTGGGGAAACTGTTGAGGGGTGTATCAGCTATACCGTAAGCCCAGTTCACAATCTGGAGCTTTATATCAAAATGGGAAAAGACCTGGAAAACATGGGATCGGACATTCTTTGCATAAAAGACATGGCTGGTCTTCTGACACCAGACGTGACGAAAAATCTCATCACAGAACTGAAAAAAAATGTAAAAATTCCCATCCATTTGCACTCGCACGCGACCACCGGTCTCGTTGGAATGAATATGCAATGCGCAATCGATGCTGGAGTCGACATGATAGACACCGCCATTTCCTGCTTGTCTATGGGAACCTCTCATTATGCAACTGAATGTACTGTTGCCGCATTAAAAGGGACCCCAAGAGACACCGGTTTGGATCTGAATCTGTTGGAGGAAATTAACGACTACTTCAAAGAAGTGAAGAAAAATTACGCCGAGTTTGAAAGTGACTTTCAGGGTGTGGATATAAACATCCTCAAATCACAAATTCCCGGTGGCATGATTTCTAATATGGAAAACCAGTTGAAAGAACAAAATTCTCTGCACAAACTCGAAGAAGTGCTTAAGGAAGTACCGCGTGTTAGAAAAGACATGGGCTACCCGCCGTTGGTCACTCCCACCAGTCAAATTGTGGGGTCGCAAGCAACATTGAATGTGCTCACCGGCGAGCGTTATAAAGTAATTACCAAAGAAACACGGCAATGCGTTATGGGCAATTATGGCAAATTGCCAGCACCCATTGATGAAGAACTAATGGCTAAGGTTGCAGGTGACAAAAAAGTTACTGACTGTCGGCCCGCTGACTTACTTGAGCCCGAATGGGATGGGGTATGCAAAGAACTCGGAGATAAATACACCAGCGAAGAAGATCGGTTGACCTATGCTCTGTTTGGAAAAGTAGGTCTGAAGTTTTTCGAAACTCGAGGCCAGCCCGCACCTGCGAGCAAACCCGCAGCAACTAAAGCCGCTCCTGCAAGCGCACCCGCAGGACAAGCCACTGCAGCACCCCAAGGCAGTTCATCGATTTATCAAGTTCGAGTCAATGGAAAAGATTTCACAGTTGAAGTGGCAATGGGAGGAGCAGGAACCATGGCTCCCGCACCTGTGGCAGCTGCGCCAGCCGTCGCCGCACCTGCAGCCGCGCCTGCACCTGCTGCTGGAGGTGGTTCTCCTCTCACTGCACCGTTACCTGGGTCTATTTTTTCTATGAAATGTAATGTCGGCGATGCCGTCAATGAAGGTGATACCGTTCTAGTAATGGAATCTATGAAAATGGAAAGTGAAGTAAAAGCCCAGCAGTCTGGCACCATCCAATCCATATTAGTTAAAGAAGGTGATAATGTTCAGACTGGCGACCAACTGGTATTGATAGGATAATGGAATTTAGCTTCAGTTCATCTGCGTCAAAAATAGTTTCTTCGACTGCATTCACTAGTCTGGAAAGTGGCGATGTAATAATGTTAGGCGTTGCTTGCCTTTTGATTTACCTCGCTATTTGGAAAAAGTTTGAGCCTCTCTTGTTACTCCCCATGGGCTTCGGCTGCCTTCTCGCAAACATCCCAATGAGCATGATGGCAAGTACGGATACCGGCGGTCTTTTAAATTTTTTCTACCAGGGTATCAAACACGAAATTTTGCCACCTCTGATTTTTATGGGCGTGGGAGCATTGACTGATTTTGGTCCCTTGCTGGCTAACCCTGCAACACTACTTCTGGGAGCAGCAGCTCAAGTGGGAGTATACATGACTCTGATTGGAGCTGTGTTTCTCGGATTCAATATGCAGGAGGCAAGTGCTATCGGAATCATTGGTGGCGCCGATGGCCCGACATCCATTTTCTTAGCCAGTAAGCTTGCACCCCACTTACTGGCTCCAATTGCCGTGGCAGCGTATTCTTACATGTCTCTGGTTCCTTTGATTCAGCCGCCCATCATGAAACTTCTTACCACTGAAGAAGAGCGGAAAATCAAGATGGAACAGTTAAAACCAATTTCACAAACAGTGAAAATTATTTTCCCGGTAGCTGTAACGATTGTCTGCTGCCTCATGCTACCAGGTGTGACTCCATTGCTGGGAATGCTAATGCTGGGAAATATGTTTCGTGAATCGGGAGTAACCGCCCGTCTCCATGAAACTGCCGAAACTCATCTTATAAATATTGTAACCATCCTTCTTGCACTCGCTGTAGGTTCATCCATGACAGCGGAATCTTTTTTGCGACTGGAAACTCTGAAAATTATTGCTTTAGGATTACTGGCCTTCGCATTTGCAACGGCTGGAGGGGTAATTTTCGGAAGAATCATGTGTAAGTTTACAGGGGGTAAGGTAAATCCCTTAATCGGTTCTGCGGGAGTATCCGCTGTTCCCATGGCAGCACGGGTTTCCCAAAAAGTGGGATCCGATGCGGATTCCTCTAACTTTTTATTGATGCATGCAATGGGGCCTAATGTTGCAGGAGTAATCGGGAGTGCGGTAGCAGCTGGGGGCTTCCTTTCACTTTTTGGAGATGCGGGTAGCAGCATGGATACACATGCAGCTCTGGCTCCCGTTATCGGCAACCCGGAACCGGGTATGCAAGCCCTTGCCACGGTTGTGGAAGCAATAAAACAATAAAGGAAAAATAAAATGGAAGCTAGTGTTTCAGCAGCCGTGAATGTTTCGTTGCTTGCGATGTCCGTAATATTCACGGTGTTGATTATTCTCATATTCACCATTCAAATTCTGGTGAAGCTCATGCCTTACAAAGCGCCCCCCGCCCCCCCGGCTAAAAAAGTTTCTGCCAGCACCCCACCCGGGCAAGACGATCAGGTTGCCGCCATTACCGCCACCTTAGCAGCGCATATGGGGAAAAGGCCAGACGAATTCCGGATCGTCAATATACAATCCCATTAACAAACAGAGCGCAGAACCAATCCTCGCTTATATGCGTTTTTATTTGCTTTGTTCTGTAGAAGGAGTAGGGGAAGATTCAATTTTTGGTAAAGATTCGAGAATCTCGACAGGGGTCTGCAGGATACCCTGGAAAATACCCATCACCTTTTTACCTAAAGAGGTAAAAGGAATCGGTGAAATTTCTGGATCATCAAAGTTTCCTTCAACTTTGTAATAGGTTTTCAACAGACTCTTTTCATCACCGGCTGTTAATATTTTTCCAAATAGTGGAATTTTAGTCAGGAACCGATCGAGTTTGGCGAGGGGTGCAACACCCACTACCGTATCCATTTGATTTTTTCCCAAATCAAAAGTACCCACAATGGATGTTCTGCGATTATTGGTTTCAACAATAAAATTTTCTGTTTCAAAAACCCCATTCTTTGGAATAAAATCACCGGACAATTGCTTGAATGAGGAGCGGCTATCTTCCTTCGAGGGCAACGAACCGGGTGAAGACCCGAATAGCTTGTTGACTCCACGCTTTAGCTTTTCCTGATCCATCATACCCGATTGAATATCCAGAGAAATTTTTCCAGACAATGACCTGGAAATTTCTGACCAATCTTTTCCCTTTCCATTGACCCTTGCATCAAATTTTTTAATATCTCCGCTCAAGCTGTCCTTAAAAACATCACCGAAAAGACTAAAAACGTTTTCTGATTTCACATCCTTTGCTTTCACGCTTCCTTCAAAAGTGCTGACTCCCATTTCATCAATGATCAACTTCCCGGAACTTTCAACCAATGGGTTGGTGCCCACATTCCATTCTGTGAGTTGCAACGCCTTATCATTTAGGGAAATTTTCCCTGTGACTTTGTTTAAATGCAACATTTTAAAATTCAATTGGCCCACATCAAAAAGAAGCTGCCCTTTACCTTGCTTAAAAAAGTCTGTCCGGGTAAACAAGTCTATCACCTTCGCATCTTTTCCTTCAGACTCTGGTAAAAGGTCATTGATGTCGAGTTTATCTCCCACTAGAATCAACTCCAGATTTGGAGTATCACCCCGCTGATAAACTCCACTGAATTTTATCTTACTGTTAGCAGAAGCAACACTGGCAGATCGGATATCAAACCTGTTCTCTTTAAATCCCACCTTGGCATTGAGAAGAAGCTCCGATGATAATTTTTCAGGTTTGATCTTCAAATCTATTAAATGCATTTTACCTTCAAAGCGAGAATCTTCTATTTGGTTCAAGTTTCCATTTCCGGAAATATTAAAGTTTATGGAGCCATCGGCCGTCCATGACTTGGAAAACTGATGCGAGGGATAAGCTTTAAATTCTTCAGATGCCAATTGGACTGCAAAATCCGGGTTGTCCAGATCAGGGATTTTCATCGATCCAGAAATTTTGTTACCCCCTAATTCGTAAACCCAATTTTGAATATCCAGCCCATCTTTTTCAGTGAGTGAGCCTTTTGCTTTGAACTGGTTGAGTGCGTTTTCTTTTTTCTTAACAAGGCCAGGAATTTTATATCCAGTCCGTGTTAGATCCGCTTGTTGCTCAAATTTAAAATTCTCAGGCGTCCCGTTTATATTCATAGAAATATGAGCAGGGCCAGAAAAATTAAAATCACTAAAAACCGGAATATCTATTAAATCTGTTTTTAAAAATTCAGGGAGGTTCAAACGAAGTGAAAACTCAGGGGTAGATTTGTTCTGACGGTTAATTTCTCCTTCGAGATGCAATGAGGAATCGCCATATCGACCCACAACATTTTCCAACCGAATATTGTCATTATCATATGAAATATATCCGTTCAAACCGGTCATTGCCTGCAATCGATCTCGATATTTCATCGAAAGGTTTTTTAACTCAATTTTTCCCCATTCTTTTTCTGTCTCGGGCTTTTCCGGATTTTCCTGAAAACGGTAGTTGATCAGCACTCCTCCGGAAGTAAAATCGAGCCCTTCCTGCAATACCAGCAAGGCATCCTCTGAATCTTCTTCAATGATCCAATGCAAATCACTAAAATCCAGATGATAACGGGCTGTCGCTTTTTCAAGGGGCTCCCCATTGCTTAGTCCTAGTTCACCGTTTAAATGTGTAAATTTACTATTTGAAAAATCTCCAGACAGGTTTTTATATTGAAGAATCCTGATCCAAGGTTCGTTTTTTCTCTGAGCCACCTCAGGGGTGTGGGTATAAATTATCTTGCCATTCAAATTTTTTATTCTGGGTTCAAATTCTTTTTCTGCCAGCGAAACAGATTGTAAATCGATCACCCCAGCTATCGATAATTTGTCAAAGTCTTCAAGAGGCCCCTTGATATTGAGTTTGACGTTTGCCGAACCCTCAAAGTCCGAGTAAATAGAAATAGCTTCATGAATTGGATGCCCTTTAAATGCCTTTTTCAGAGTGCGGTGGAATTGTGCCATTTCCACTTTATTTTCCAGGGACAGGTCGGCGACAGGCCGGGTCATAAAATCTTCTATGTTCCCCTGCAAGTTGGTTAAAGGTTGTTTTTCATATCGAGCCTTCTGAATGTGGAAACTGCTGTTACCTTTATCCACTTTAAAAGTTCCGGTCACTTTTTGTAATGGCGGAAGTGGACTGTGCCAGTCAACTTTCCGCATCTCAACTTCACCAGTAATTTTTTTCCGGTTCTCGGGTTTTGATATTTCTCGCAGTTGTTTGACCGTCCCATCAAATTTAAAAGAATTGAATTTTACTGATCCGTTCTTGAATGTCTTGTGAATCACATCGTGATATTCTTCAGGAAAAATTTTAAGAGGAAGGTAATCGATACTTTTGTTAACTTGAAAAGCATCTGTTTTCAGATTTATATGGACAGCAGGGTCTTTTGAGAATATTTCCTTTAAAGAACCACTCGCTTTAAATTTGAAGGGTCCGGTTTCTGTTTTCAATTCTTCAATGTTTATAGAGTCTTTATCCATTGAAATTTTATACTGAAGTCCGCCTCGATGCGGAACACGGGCATCTCTTATTACTGCCTGCTTCTGTTTGGTGTTAGAGGAATATTTTAAAACTCCTTCGGTTTTAAGAGCACCACCTAAATTCCCGGAAAAACTTGAATCGATGGACAACCAACTGTCGATGGGGGTTTTTGCTAAAACCTTTTTCAAATAGGGATGAAATTTGGAAACATTCAATGGATTTACACGGATATCTCCATTGATTGAAATTCCAGTAAATCCTTTTTCTTCAGAAAAATTATCAAACGCACCCGACACCTGAAATGCGGTCGAAGATCCCGAATTGGGGATTTCACCTTTCAATGCAAACTGGAATGGAGACTTTAGAAGACTTTTTCTAATGGAAAAATGAATATGATCCATCTCTAATGGAAGGGGTTTATCCTTCGGCTGGTCTAAATAATCCAGAAAATGAACAGAACCGTCTTCCACCATAACTTGATTCATCAAGCTGACCCTGAGCACTTTGAATAATTGACTGTCGGCAGGTTGTGAGATCCATTTACGAACATCGCCCAAGCTAAATTGTCCCCTTGCATTTCGAACAACCCGGAGCGATGAACCCTGGACTATGATTTGCTTGACCTCTACCCGCTTCTCTAGGAGAGGAAGAAGTTTTACAACCACCCATACGCTACGCGCTGTCAGTTCCGGTTTTGAATCCCAACGCGATTGGACAGAAACATCTTTTAGGAGAATGCTCAGGCCGCGTACAATATCCATTTCAGCATCGCCTATGGAAACTTTCCGACCCGTCAATTCTTCCATTTTTTCTATAGCGAGATGCTTTACTTCTCCCAGATTACGAAGTTGATAATAGGCCAGGGAAAAAATTGAAAATACGCCAATGAGCAAAACAAAGAAGGAATAAAAAATTACCCTTTTTTTTGAAATCGGCATATAGAGGATGGATGAAAAAGGTTACAATAACCTGAATTTGCCCTATAGAAGAGGAACAAATTCAATGGTTAAAAAATCAAAAATGGGCTACCGAAACCTCTCGGCAAAATAAACCCATTGTTTTCATAAAGTTATAGATCATTTATAGGGCTGCGTCCAGAAAATTCCATAGCTCTAAAAATCTACTATTTTAGGCGAACCATTTTTTAAGATATGAATTCTTTCGACAACTCTACTGTTTATGGACTCAACCCCGTATTCGAGGCTCTTAAAGCTCAAAAACGCCGTTGCTACAAACTCATTATTGAACAAGGAAAAACCCAGGCACGACTGAATTCGTTGATCGAATTGGCACATGAAAATAAAATACCTATTGAAACGATTCCAAAAACTGCTTTTCAAAAAAAATATCGCAACCACAACCATCAAGGGGTGGTGGGGGTTTTCGCAATTATCCAAACTTTGGAATTAGAAGAGTTAATCGAACTGTCTTTCCAAAAATCCCCCATGCCCGTTCTGGTGGCTTTGGACAGCATTCAAGATCCGCAAAACCTGGGAGCCATCATCCGCTCAGCAGAGACATTAGGAATCCAGGGAATTATCCTCCCTAAAAATCGTACTTCGGCCATAAATGAAACTGTCGCAAAATGCTCTTCGGGTGCTATCGAACATCTTCCCATTTCATGGGTAACTAACCTAACTCGTGGAATAGAACAATTAAAAGAATCGGGATTTTGGATAGCCGGGGTTGTTCCAGATGGAGACACTCCCTGCTATCAATACAAATTTGATGCACCCATGGTTTTAGTAATAGGAGGAGAAGAAAAAGGAATTCGACCTTTATTAAAAAAATCCTGCGATGTCACTCTAAAAATTCCAATGGAAGGATCACTAGGATCTTTGAACGCATCGGCTGCTGCGGCAGTGATCTTTTACGAGACCTTGCGACAAAAAAATATAGGCAGCTAGCGAAACCTGTAAGAATAAAGCTTTATGGACACCTTACTTGGTAAATTCTTAACTACCCGCACCGGGCATGAAGTTTACGGAAGAAGTATTACACACGCCCAATGGGAAATAAAAAATAAGAGCGCGCCTGAATCCAGGAGAGAATAACCGAATCTTAGATTCGATTATAAGATCGCATTCGACGCATAGCGGCTTTTCTTTTCTTCTTAGCTTCCTTCTGCTTACGCTTTTTCTTCACGGAGGGCTTTTCGTAAAAACGACGACGTTTCAACTCTTTCAGCAACCCTTCTTTGGTCATTTGTCTTTTGAGGACTTTTAACGCTTTTTCAACCTGATTTTGGTAAACTGTTACTTCCAAAAACCTTTACCTCCCAATTAAATGAATGGAACGAATCCATCGATTGTTATGTGGAAAATCAATTTTCATGATCTATTCCCACAAAAAACAGACTCCAGCATCCTGTTTTAGCATGAAGCTAGGAATTATCAACAAAAACACCCATAAAGTCAATAGTTGAAAATTATGAGTCAAAATCCGGTCACCCAAACCATTCGAATCGTACTTACCATATTGTTTTTGTTCTGGTTACTTCTTTTTGCACGGGAAGGTCAAACCGAAGAATTTGCTGTCCCAAACTCAGGTTCTCCCTACATGAATTTGAGCGATTTACAAACCGGGCAAATCCTGCATCTACCTACAGGTCTGACTGTAAATTTCGACCAGATGATGGATTCAATTGCAGCTTCTCGAGTGATCTATGTCGGCGAAACCCACGACAATATTGAGGCTCATAAAGTACAACTGCAAATTATAAAAAAATTATCCGAACGGTACCCGGTAGCCATCGGATTAGAAATGTTTCGCCGTTCCGCTCAGAAAAAACTCGACCGATGGAACACAGGCCAACTCTCCTCAAAAGAATTTAAAAACCTCTTTCATACAAATTGGGGAACAGGTTACAAACTTTATCAACCTATTTTTGATTTTGCTCGCACCAATAAAATGCCTTTGATAGGATTGAAATCTACACGCAAGGTCGAAAACAGTTTCCGCTCTGGTGACCCTGCTCCCGACAACACATTTTATCCCGAGCTGGATGACCAGGACCCCTACCATCGAGCCTTTTCCATGGCCGCTTTCGGGGGTCATCGCGGAACGGAAAAAGCCCTCGAAAAACCTTACCGCATGCTACTTCTCTGGGAAGAGACCATGGCGCAAACCGTTTCACAATTTTTAATGAACCCAAAATATAAAGATACGAAGCTGGTCGTTTTATGTGGTGGTTTTCATGTGCAATATGGATTCGGCATCCCAAAACGCGCCTACCGAAGGGTTCCACACGCCTATTCCATCCTCCAGCCTACAGTAACTCACATCCCGGAAGAGTTGAAGGATAGAGAAATGGAAGTGAAAAAAGTTTCGATCCCTCTTTATGCAACCGACTACGCATGGATTGTCGACTACAAAGTTCCTGACAATGTGCGACTGGGAGTGAGACTCGCTCAGAAAAAAGAAGGTGTAACTATTATGGAAGTGATGGAAAACACCAACGCTCAAAGGGCAGGAATACTGAAAGGTGATTTATTGCTCCGCATGGATGGGCAAAAACTTTCCCGCATAGAAGAGGTGCTGGAACAATTGCAAAGTAAAAACTTCAACGAACACTCTAATTTTCACCTCCGCCGCGATGGCAAAGAGTTAATTGTTGAAGTGGTGTTTAAGAAATAAACCGAATCACACTAATGAACTTTTCCAGTCTCCAGCTTGTTAAATATTTTATAGAGCTCGCGATTTTGGGATGGGGAAAGTTTACCAATCACTTTTGTCAAACGTCTGCTTTCTAACTGTTTATTGACTCCCTTAATTTTCAAACGGTATTTTTTATAAACTTCTGACGACCTGTCTAATCCCTCCCCATACCGGGTCCAATGCAGAATTGCCAGGGGAAAATTGCGGATTGAGAAATAATAATCTCCCAGGTTCCTGTTCAGCTCTTTATTTTTGAAATTGATCAGCAAGGCATCATAAAAGGAAACCAGGGCTTCTTCCTTTTTAGCTATGTTTTCATAGGATATACCTTGTTCAATAAAAAATTTCTCGTCCGATGAATTGTAAGCATTCAAACTTTCATACTCGTCTAATGCCAAAAGCCAATTTTTTTCAGTAAAAAATTTTCCGGCACGTATTTTCAAATGATTTATTTCATTATTTTTTTTCTGTATTAACTGGGTCAATCTGGAAATTTCGCCCTGAACTTTTTTCAACTTATCTGGATTCTTTTCCAGGGGAAGAATTGCTTTTAGTGACGCCAAGATCTTTCCTGGTTCTTTTTTGCTCTTATAATAAAGTTTTATTAAACTTCTAAGAGGAGCCGGGTCAGAAGGATCTGTGAGAATGCTGATATGTAGATGACGAATGGCTTTATCAATCTGCCCTCGTTTAGTTTCTAAATCAGCAAGCATTCTATACAGCTCGCCGTCCAAAGGTTTGATCAAAATAGCTCTTTCTAAAATCTCACCCGCCTTTTCATCATTTTTTTGCAACAAATAATAGGCATAAAGTTTGTAAATCATATCCAGTCCACCCTTAGACTGATGGTCTACAAATGTCCTTCTTTCCGCATCCCAGCAGTCTATTCCATACTTTTCCGCTTTTTCCAGGTCAAACCATTTCTTCCCTACCCCATAAAATCCCAAACTCCAATTACAATAATCTACATAGCGTATCACCACCTGATTTTCTGGAACCCTGAACCCATACAACAAACTTATAACAACAATTGCAACTATCCCTAACGATTTATACTTTCTTTGGGTCAGCCAGCTTAATACCCTTCCCACAGCATAAGCTGCGAATAGGATAAAGAAAGGTGTCACGGGGACTCTAAATCGTGACACCACATGGAATAAAACTACGGAGAGAATCAAACAACCCAAAAATGAATAAAGCAAAAACAATCGTTCCCTATTCCAAATCGCAAGGACAACCCCTATTAATCCTAGGGAAGAAAAAAGGGAAAAATGGTTCAATAAATTGGGCAATAATTTGGACGATTCGAGATAAAGGTTAATGGAAAGATTGGATGCTGCCTCAAGGTCATTAAAGAAAAAATAAAATTTACGCAAATACATCCCAACAAAACCCAAAGGATTATCTATAAATTGTTGGAAAACAAATACAACCGGAGAAAGGTTTTGGAGATGGTATTTTTCTTGAAAATGGCTTAACAAACTTGGGTCAAAACCGACGCCGGGATAATCAATGAAGTTTCCAGCTAGAAAAGCAGTGGGACCGCTGGAGTCGAAAAAGACGAACTTCCCGTGAACCAGGTAGCACTGGGCCAAAAGGGGAATTAAAGATAGGATCAGAGGAACCATAAACTGCAACCAACTTTTTAATTTTTCATCCCAAGTCATTGTCTTAAATACATAGCAATGGAGAAAAAGAACCACAAAGGGTAAGCAAAGAAATGTATTTGGTCGCGATTGGAAAAATAAGGAAAGTGCAAGAGCAGCATAGAGAAGTTTTAGGGGAGTTGAAAATTCTTGCAACTTCAGCAAAAGGTAAAAGGAAAGAATTCCAAGAAAGGTAATAAATGAGGCTCTCAGTATGATGCCTTCATAAATGATCTCATTTGAATAAAATGCGAATCCTGCGAAGGCGATTAATGCCACACGCTTATCGAACAGCTGTCGGCCAATCAAGTATATAAATACGGCTCCCAGGGCACCTAGGGTAAATTGAATGCCATAAACAGCATAAAAATTTCTACCAAAAATCCAATAAATTATTCCAAGAAAATATTTGTACAAAGGGGAATAACTATTATTGGGTGACAACGCCAGCCAATCCCCTGCTGCAAAATTTTTCGCACCTTCATCAAAATTATAATGATCGTATACTGAGAGGACGGTATCAAAGTAGGGAAGTTGAGCCAGTTCGAACAGGTAAAATAAACGGACGGAGAGAGCAACAAGAAAAAGAGAAGTTAAAAATAAAAATGAAGGGCGTCCGGTTTGTTCCATACTAGAATTATTATTGTAGGTTTTCCGCTATTAATCCAGGATCGCTCACTGTAGCAAGAAATAACCTGGCAACTCTCAAAATTGGGTTAGGATCAACTATCGTCTGGCCTTGTGGACCGTAGCGAATCTAGGAGAGGAGCAAAATCGGAGTCGCCGGTAAGTTTCAGGAACACCTCTTCCAGATCTCCGTGTTTGTGTTTGGCATGAGAACGTAATTGCTCAACCGTGCCCATCGCGACGATCTTGCCTTTTTGAATGATACCCACTCTGTGGCACATGGTCTCCGCAACACCTAACGAATGTGTCGATAAAAATATTGTCGTGCCTCCTTCACATAAATCCTGAAATAATTGTTTGACTTGCCGTGCCCCTTTGGGGTCCAACCCCACAAGGGGTTCATCGACAATCAATACTTTTGGATTATGGATTAGCGCTCCTGAGATAATGAGCTTTTGCTTCATCCCATGCGAATAACCCTCAATAAGTTCATCCACAAAATCATCCAAATCGAAAAATGCTAGAAACTTTTCTGCGCGGTCATGGGCGACATCCATATCCATTGAATAAAGTCCCGCCACGAACTCCAAATATTCCCAACCGGTCAATTTGTCGTATAGAAAAGGGCGGTCGGGTATATAGCCAATGATTTTTTTTACTTCGAGAGGTTGCCGGTATAGATCAATTCCATCTATATGAATAGAACCAGATGTCGGCTTCAAAAGACCTACCAACAATTTTATAGTAGTGGTTTTCCCTGCACCGTTGGGACCGAGGAAACCGAACAGCTCCCCCTTTGGAATTTCAAGATCGAGCCCGTCTACGGCTAAGACGGAGTCGTATTTTTTAGCCAAACCCTTGATAGAAATCATAGGGTAATTTTTTTGAGTTCAGGAACAGATTTCAAAAGATGTGAAATTTTGCAATGAGGCCGGGTCGAGGTCCAATGCGGTAACATTTGCTGCAGGGGTACCTTTGCGGCACCAGGCAATAAAGATTTCAAGCTGTGATTTTTCACCTTCTGCATGAATTTCTACCGTCCCTTCCGGTCGATTTTTAACCCAACCGAACAAATCCAGTTCAACAGCCCTTTCTTTAGTCCCGGCACGGAACCAAACTCCTTGAACCCGGCCATGAACAATGATGTGGATGGCCTCTATCATTGCAGTTTGTGGATGGTCAACTCTTTTTCCTGAAAGCATCGTCAAACAAATGTTGAACTTCACGATAGACTTTAAACTTGCTTCCGTCACCGATTTTTTCACCAAATTTACCAAGATCGCGCATGATGCGTTGAAACTCCTGCGTCTGGCCTTTGAAGTTTTCAATCAACGGACGGAAATATTGTTGTTCGTCTTCATCCAGACGATCACAAATAATGCGAAGCCGGGCTTTTAAAGGTTCAAAGTCTTTTTCCATTATGCTTCATAACCAGATTGAATAAATAAATAAAAGAAGGGGAAATTTTGCGGCTGGAATTCACTGTCCCTTTTTCTTACGTTCTATCATAAGGGTTTTAAGACGCATTGCAGCCGGATTATCTTCAGGAAGTAAAAGATATTTATCTCGTGTAAGAATGGCAAGTTCAACATCTTCTGTGGCAATTACTGACGCGGAACGCGCGTCATTTGAAATCATTGCCATTTCACCGAAAAGGTCATTTACTTTCAAGTTCGCCAGAACTTTTTTGTTGCCATCGGGATCCGTCACAAAAACTTCAACCGTTCCTTTTTTTATGAGAAAGGCACTGGTTCCATGAGTGCCCTGGCGAACAATGGTTTTGCCTTTTCTGTACTCCTTGATAACAAACATGGCGTCTTATCAATCCCGTTAGGTAGATATAACAGCCCAAATAATATAAAAAAATGAGAGCGCAAATACAATCCCAATCAAGTAAGAAATAAAAAATCAAGTAATTACTAAAACTCAGCAGTGAGGGCCGAAAAGGATCGCATTTCTCAACGACCAAAAGCCTTTTCCTCAGAAAGGCCTGGGTAGCTCAGATAATACCGCTTTAAATGTCGCTGAGTGGTTCGAATTTTTCGATGGTTTCTCTTTATTACATACAAATTCTGGGCTCTTTGCATATGATGAATGGCTTTTCTACCCTCCTTCAAATGATCATAAGCCATACTTAAATTATAATGTGTCAGTGCAGATTTTGGGTTTAAGGTTAAAGCTTCCTTATACGCCTGCACCTCTTCCTTATGTCGCCCTAGTGTTAGATAAGCGAGGCCCAACTCAAAATAAGATTGGAAATCCATTGGGTCCTGTTCGATGATGGCTTGATGCCGTATTATTTCCTGCTGTGCAGCTTTTCGATAGGTTTTAAAATCGGTTTCTCCTCCCCAGACGTTAATAAAGCCTATTGGCAAAAACAGACTCACAAAAAGAAAGATTAAAAAAGCCTTCCTTAAATGAGATGCCCTCTTGTTTTCAGAGATAACATCAAACAGAATGAGTTGCAGGAATTCAGTAGTCATCTAATAAATGTAACATTTTTCTATTGAGGCAAGAATGAATTATAGAAAATTTGGCGGCACCGATAGACAAATATCTGAAATAGGATTGGGCACCTGGCAATTGGGAGCGGACTGGGGAAATGTAGACGATGCAACTGCAGAAAAAGTTCTAGCAACTGCTGTGGACGCGGGAGTTACTTTTTTTGATACTGCCGACTGCTATGGTGAAGGCCTATCAGAAAACAGGCTCGGAAAATTTTTTAAAACCTCCTCTAAAAAAGTGTTCATTGCGACCAAGCTGGGTAGATTCCCAAAGCCTGGTGGACCTCAAAATTTTTCCATGCAACAGTTTCGCCTGCATACTGAAAATTCCCTCAAACGCCTGGGTGTGGACTGTCTGGACTTGACTCAGGTTCATTGCCCACCCACTGAGCTTATTAAGCAAGGAGAAATGTTTGACTGGCTAAGCACTTTAAAAAAAGAAGGGAAAATTAAGGAATTTGGCCTCAGCGTTGAGTCTATGGAAGAAGCCGAGATCTGCCTGCAACAAGAAGGGCTCGCTTCTTTGCAAATAATATTTAATGTATTACGGCAAAAACCCATCGATACGATTTTTGAATTAGCATTGAAAAAAAAGGTGGCTCTTATTGTCAGGCTACCCCTTGCATCTGGGCTGCTATCGGGAAATTTCAACAAGAACACTCCTTTCTCTGAAAACGACCATCGCAACTTCAATCGAAATGGAGAACATTTTAATGTTGGCGAAACTTTTTCCGGTCTCCCTTTTGAAAAAGGCCTTGAGATTGTCGGCCAGTTAGGGGAAATGATGCCCAATGATATCCCTCTATCGCTGGCCGCTTTAAGGTGGATATTGGATTTTGAGGCGGTCTCCGTTGTGATTCCAGGCTCAAAAAGCCATGAACAAGTCCAACACAATTGCCGTGCTAGCGATCTAGCTCCTCTTGCCTCATCTTTGCACGAAATGCTGAAACAATTTTATTCACAAGATGTAGCTCCTTCAATTAGAGGAAAATATTAATTCGTTGGTTTGACCTTTAAGAACAAAACATTATTTTCTTTATGGATATGCAGATGCGTATCCAATTCAAGAAACGTCAATTCCTCATACAACAGGTGAAATGACTGGCAACCATCTTCAGGAACTTCAAACCCATTTGTTATTTCTCTGATTTTTTTTAACAAATCTCCGGCCTTGTCATGTTCCGTCAACATTACCTGGATGGGACCCGCAATTGCTTTCATATTTGTGTCTAACTCTTGCGATTCAAGTTTCCTAATTAAAGGAAATAAAACCCTCTCTTCTTTCAATAAATGCGGTTCGAGGTCTTCTCGTAACTTTGTGAAAGTTATTTCTAAAGCTTTGAGTTCTGGATGTCGACCTCCATGCGCCAATAATACTTTTTCCAGCAAAACACTAATTCTAGGAAAAGCTTTTTTCAGATATTCATGATGTTTCGATTCAATATGCGATGTTAACTGACCTGCAGTTAATTGATCTAAATCGATATCCTGATCTGCCACCGGATTCTCTAATAGCATTAACTGGTTCAATATTTCTTTAGGCTCGAGACCGTTTTTCTGGCAAGCATTTTCGAGGGTGTCATCTCCCCCACAACAAAAATCGATGGATAAATCTTCAAAGGCCTTGGCACTAAGGACATTACCTTTTACGAATTCTCCAACGGAGGTCTGAATATTCCATTGTGTATTCATTTGCTTTCTCCCTTTTTCCCAAATTTGAGTTTCTTTTAATCACACACCAAAAAGAGATAAAAAGATATTTTTATCTCTTTTATTTAAATATAAACCTGATACAATAATTTGTCAAGGCGTCACCCCCAATTTTAGATTTTTAGAATCGAGAAACTTTTTGAACCCCAATCACCGAGAACCCATCTTACAAAGGGAAAGCAAGCCAACCCTATTACTAAAGGAATTTGATGCCGGAAAATTATACAGTTAAAGAAGTCGAACTCACACCCAATCCGCGGGCCGTTAAATTCATATTGGACCAGATTGTTTTGGATTCTGGTTCAAAAACCATTGAGCCAGGCGTCTATTTGGAAACAGATGTCTTTGCCACAAATATTTTCGCCTTAGATATTGTCGATCTGGTTTATTGTCGGGAAAATTTTGTCTCCATTACGCTTCAATCTCCTGACCTTTGGGTGGTCTTCAAAGATAAAATTAAAAATATCATTGAAGCAGACTTAAAAAAATATGAAGAAGGAGATGACGAAGTCTCCTCTTCTATTCTCGATGATTTTGACAGGGAAAAATATCAAGAGCTTTCTGATGACGAAAAAGTCATTATCGTTGAAGCCATTCTGGATGAATCCGTCCGTCCCGCTTTGGCGAACGATGGCGGAGGTATCGAAGTCCTTGAGGTGGATGGGCCCATTGTTCGAATCCGTTATCAAGGTGCCTGTGGCGGTTGTCCCAGTTCTACCGGTGGCACTCTGCGAGTTATCGAAAATCATCTTAAATCTCAACTCGACCCGGCAATCAAGGTTCATACTTATACTTAATTGATTGTCTTTCGTTTACCCCTGAGTTTTTCTCCTATCCTGCCTGAGCCGTCCCATTTATTGTTAAGTTTTTTAGTATTTTATCGAACTCTTCGAAAACAAATACAACTCAATTAATCAAAGTATTAGATAGATTTTACTTAATTCTACTTGCTCCCTGGCTCAGCAAGGGGTTGCTGAGCCTAATTATTTGAGTAATAATTAGTTATTCAATAAAAGAAATAAAATGAGAACACAAAAATTCCTACAGATCTTTATTTTGGTCGTGCTTGGCTCTCTTTGGCCCAATGATTTCAATTCAGTATGGGCCGTTGAAAACAAAAGTCGAGTGGTTTCCGGTTATTGGCAATCTGATTCGACCAGTTATTCTTTCATTTCGGTAACCCATTCTTCTTTAACTGGTTTAGCATCTCAAATCGGGCTGGTAATAAATGCGATACAAAGTGATCAAACAGCATTTGGTACTGCTGTAACTTTTACAATTTCAGCAGGTTCAACCCAAAGAATATTTATCGCTCGCACCAATCATTCATTTCTAACATCAACCATTATCCCAACAGCTTCTTTTATTATAGGAACTACCAATTTTAAACATGGTCATATAAGAGTCGACCCTGTTGCTAGCAATCCAAATCTTCCTACTTCACTGGACTCCCTTGAGGGCAGGGGTTTTAGAGATGTCACGATGCTGAATTTTTGGGGGGCGATTGTTATTGAGTCAAACACAACGGGGTTTTCAATGGAGTTTATTGGAGATATGCATGATAGTGCCTCAACATCCACCATGGACAATTCTGTTCCCGTGAGCGGGGTACACTAAATTATGGATACTAAAATCGTAAAATTTAATTTGCTAAGATTCCTGGGGTCTTTAGTTTTTATATTTTTATTTCCAAATCCGGCATACACCCAAGTAATTGTGCCCGAAACCAACATAAAATCAAGGGTGGTTATATCACCCTATGCGCAAGCAGTTCCCAACGACAGCTACACTTTCATATCTGTGAGTCACCCTTCTCTGGATTCCGCACAGACTCAGATCGGTGTCGGGCTGGAAGTACTGGGAATGACAACAGTTCCAAATAGTACTGCCGGACGGGCAACTATCTTCACGGTTGACGCAGGGACAACCCACCGAATTTTTGTGTCCAACCTTTCTCATTCGACCGTCAATTCAACAATTGCAGATTCAACAACGCATGTGATCATTACGGCAGATTCAGCCCAATTCGGAAATGTAAGAGCGGTAGGAATACATGAAAACCCCGCCAGCTCTGTAGTTGTTAATAATGTCCGAAAATTCAACAATCTCTCACAACTAGATTTCTGGGGAGTCGTATTCATCGAATCCAGTGGCACGGGTTTCGCTATGGAATTTCTGGGGGATGCTCACGACTCAACCATCGGAAGAAATTTTAATACAAGTATCCTTGAAGGTACTGCTGGGGTTTCAACGGGTGTAGCACGCGGAATAAACTAATGCTCCCTGCCTTCCTCCTTTAACCTTTCTCTTCAATGCCACCGTAGCATGGAAATCAGAGACACCACTCATTTTGCCTTGGTTCATTTTACAGGCGACCCCTCTCTTTCCTATGGCGATATAAAGAAAGCTCACCTCGAAATGGGCCAGCCTGAAATTGGTTATCATTTCATCATTGATTCTCAGGGACAGATTTTGATGGGACGGCATGCATCAAAAGTAGGATCTCATTATCCCGAATTCGATGAAACCAGCCTGGGAATTTGCGTTATTGGGTCGCGGAATGAAATGGAAGATTCTCAATCGGTTGCATTAACCCTCTTACTCGAAAACCTGAAAAACGAGTATCCCGATATCGAAAAAGTTAAATATATTTATATCGAGAGCTAAATCAAAGATTTCCAATTGAAGTCTCATACTCTGTCTTACTATCATTCGAGTTTATATACTCACCCGTGTATAATCCAGAAAACCCCAACTAAGGAATAATAATGATTCGCCAGGTTCTGAAGGTATTTAAAGCTTTAAACTCAGATGAGAAGCCGTGGCAATTGAGCTTAGGGTTAGCTTTCGGAGGAATCATCGGCCTGATGCCTCTTTGGACTCCTCACAATATATTCCTCTTGTTCCTGGCATTTATCATCAACCTTAACTTCGCCCTTCTTCTGGTTGGTTTTTTCTTTTTCTCTGGAATTGCCTACATCCTGGACCCATTGTTCCATTCAATTGGCCTTTCCATTTTAACAGCTGAGGGAATGCAAGATTTCTGGAACGGATTTTTTAGCAATCCAATTTTCCTCTTCGACAGATTAAACAACACCCTGGTAATGGGTAGCCTTGTTTTCTCCATCGCGGCTTCTGTCCCCTTATTTTTTATTCTTAATATTCTAATTAGAAAATACAGACAACATTTGCAGGGCCTTTTTGACAAAATCCCAATTCTAAAATCTCTCAAGCTTGCAAAAATTTATGACACGCTCGGAGGTGGAAGATGAAGTTATTCCGCTGGCAGGGCGTTATTGCATTTGCTCTTCTTGGGGGCGCGGTGGCAATATTTTTAATTATGTTCCTGGATGGGATCATTGAACGAGGCATTGAAGAAAAGGGTTCCCAAGCCGCAAAAACACAAATCGACCTTGCATCATTATCCACCTCTCTGTTTACGCAAGCGGCAAATATCAACGGGCTGGAGGTGGCAAATCCAGACAACAACATGGAGAATCTGCTGCAAATCGAAAAGCTTTCCATGGATGTCGATGGCGCCAAGGCCGTTTCCAGAAAAATAATCATTGATGACTTGCAGGCCACCGGGATCCGGTTGAATCAAAAGCGTGCTTCTCCCGCAAAAATAATTAGTCCGAAAAACAAAACCGAATCCTCGAACCAGGAAAATGGGAAATCAGGATCCGTAGCCCTGCCAGGCTTGGGTGGGGTAAACATCAAATCCCCTGAAGAGATTCTTAAATCAGAAAAACTGGAAACTCTCGAAGCCGCAAAAAAAGCCAAAGAAACGATAGAAAACCTGAAAGCAAAATGGCAAAAGAGGTTCGACACAGACCTCAATCCCAATTCTCTTGAAGAGACAAAAAAGAAACTGGCAAAGCTACAGGAAAAAGTTAAAGGGGGCGACCTCGCCAGCATCCCGGAAACCATACAGGAATTTAAAGGCCTGCAAAAAGAAATCCAAGACCGAATCAATCGCATCACTTCCATTAAATCGGAACTTGATAAAGACATTCAAGCAGCCAAAAAACAATTGGCTGAACTAAAGGGATTACCCAAAAAAGATTTTGAAAGATTGAAGAAAAAATATTCCCTGAGCATGGATGGAGGCAACAATGCCCTTGGGACGCTAATAGAAGGACCGCTAAAAGCCAAACTGGATAAAGCCTGGAAAGCATACAAAATGCTGAGTCCTTATTTAAATAAACCCAAAATAACTGCAAAAGACGACTATCAATACGTCCGCGGCAAAGGCGCAGATGTTCAATTTCCAAAAGCGGCTCCCTACCCGGATTTCCTGTTGCGCCATGCAAACCTTTCAATGAATTTGCTTGAGACCGAGGTTCAAGGAGAATTAAAGGACTTAACAGACAACCCCAAACTTTATGGCAAACCTGCGGTCTTGAATTTTCAATCAGGGAAAAATGTAAAGTTCGATTCTTTTAACTTAAACGTAGAACTTGATAAAACAGGTGAGCAAAGCAAAGATTCCCTGGCTGTGGATTTTAAAGGGCTGAATCTTCAAGGAATTCAAAGTGAAGGCGCAGGAGAAGTTAAAGGCGGTGCCGCAAACTTAAAAGGACAGCTAAAAATTACAAACGAAAACAATATAGATGGAAGTTTCAAAGCTGAATTGAATAGCGTTTCACTATCTATCGCGAAACAGGATGGCAATGAACTTGCCAACACCATTGCAAAATCTTTGTCTTCCATCGATCGCATCAACATTACGGTCGGCATTCGGGGAACCATCGAAAACTACCAGTTGGATATTCAGTCCAACTTAAACGATATAATTTCCGGGGCTGTTAAAAAAGCGTTGGCTGGAAAAATGGCAGGGTTTGAAAGCTCCTTGATGGAAGCTATTCAGGCGAAAGCGGGCGGCTCTATTACGGGCGCAAACGGTTCCCTTTCCGGGTTGCTGGGTCAAAACAAGGTATTGGAAGAGAATAAATCCTCTTATGGCGGAATGCTTGGGCAGGCAAAGGGGGGCGCATCGGGTCTAAAATCATCACTGCCTATACCGGGTGGTTTACCTGGCGGACTTAAGTTACCTTTCTAACAATATTATTTTGCTAAGGGAGAAATAAATGAAACGTTTTTGGGTTTTAGCAATCTGGTTTCTGCAAATCCAGCCAGCACATGCAGGAATTTTTGATAGCATCATGGAAACAATTAAAACTCCCTCTCCCTCTGAAACAAATCTTTCGCAGGATTCTATTATTTCAGGACTAAAAGAAGCTCTAACTGTAGGCACTCAAAATGCTATCGGGTCCCTGGCAAAAGATAACGGGTATCTCAACAATAGCGATATCTCAATTCCCATGCCTCCTGCCATCTCAACCATATCAGACACCCTAAAGACCGCAGGTCAGGGAGATATCGTCGACAATTTTATTAAAAGTATGAACGGTGCTGCTGAAACCGCTGCACCTCAGGCCCAGTCCATTATTTTGGACGCCATCACCAACATGAATATCAATGATGCTCAGCAAATTCTAAATGGAGGCAACACCGCAGCAACTGATTATTTGAAAACTAAAACTTACGATAAAATTTCCAGCGCCTTCCAACCCACCATTTCGTCCAGCTTGGATAAAGTGGGGGGCACAGCAAACTTCAAGCAGATGCTGGATATTTTTAACGCCCTACCGTTCATGCAAGCCAAGCCTTTCAACCTCGATCAATACGTTACCAGCGAAGCTCTTAATGGACTATTTCTAATGATGGGGAAAGAAGAAACAAAAATAAGAACCGACCCCACAGCCAGAGCCACCGACTTGCTGAAAAAAGTTTTTTCGGTGAAATAATTTCCTGCAAATCAAAGCCCACTTACTTGCTAGCAAAAAAAATGCAAACTTTTTTTTGTTTGTAAAACCTGACATAATGCGCGCATGAAAAAAATTATCATCATTGGCGGCGGCATCGCCGGATTGGCGACAGCCTACCGTATTCAGCGCGAAATAACCGAAGGTGCTGATCTGGAATGCATCCTGTTGGAGGGAAGCGACCGGTTTGGCGGTAAAATCTCCACAGAAAAATCGGACGGATTCGTCATCGAACGCGGACCCGACTCTTTCATTTCGCAGAAACCCGCAGCTATCCAATTATGCAAACAACTTGGCTTGGAAGACCGACTTACCGGGACGAACCCTGGCGCACCCAGCACTTTTGTATATACCGGCGGCAAACTGGTCACCATGCCGGATGGCTTGAGCCTGATGATCCCCACCAAGTTTTTGCCCTTTGCTCTGACTTCTTTATTCAGCCTGCCTGGAAAAATCCGCATGGCCTTCGATCTGCTTATCCCTAGAAAGGAAGACGATTCCGATGAAAGCCTCGCCTCGTTCGTTCGTCGCAGAATGGGAGAAGAGGCGCTTAGCAAAATGGCAGAACCCATGCTCGCCGGAATTTATGCCAGCGATCCTGAAAAAATGAGTATCGGAAGCACCTTTCCCATGTTTGTTGAAACCGAACGCAAATACCGGTCTCTCATACTCGGAATGCTGGCTCGCAAAAAAGCCATGTTGATGAATGCCAGTAAACGACCCCCTTCTTCCTATTCATTATTTATGACTTTGAAAGAAGGGTTGGGCGAAATGGTCGATGCAATTATAAAAAAATCTCCCGACGTTCAATTTAAGTCAGGAGCAAAAGTTTCGGCGCTTGAAAAAAAAGAAGACGGCTGGCATGTGAAGCTTGAAGATGGATGGGAACGGATGGCAGATGCTGTGATTCTCGCTACTCCCGGAGCCATCACTGCAAAGTTCCTAAAGCCCATCGCTCCTGATTCGGCGGAGTTATTGAATCGCATCCACTATGTATCCACCGCAACCGTGACCCTTGGATATAAAAAGGAAGGTTTCTCCCATTCTCTCGATGGGTTTGGGTTTGTGGTACCCAAAGCGGAGGGACGCAGCATTTTGGCCTGCACATGGACTTCTTCAAAATTTCCACATCGCGCCCCAGAGGGATATGTAATGCTACGCTGTTATCTAGGGGGAGCGCTCCAGGAAGAGATCGCCGAAAAAGATACTGAAACATTGGAGACACTGGTTAGGAACGATCTGCAAGAAATCATGGGCATCAAAGAAACCCCCGTTTTCTGCAAAGTGTTTCAAAATCACAAATCAAATGTTCAATATCATGTGAACCACTCTGAAAGAATTGATTCCATAATGGAGAATTTGAAAAATTTCCCCGGACTTTTTCTTGCAGGTAGCGCCTACCGGGGAATCGGCATTCCAGACTGTATTCAAAATGGAAATCAGGCAGCGGAATCTGCTTTTGAGTTTTTAAATGCTAAATCCCAATAGTAGATTTAGCATCTAATATTTTGATCATTTACGAATTATAAAAGGAGCAAACTATGAAATGGGTTTCTGCCCTATCAAAACAGACGGATATCGATGCGGCTGTGCAAGAAGCCAGCGAAGAAATTATCCGGCAATTAGGCAACGACCAGGCCGATTTGACCGTAATATTCGTTGCTCCTCAATATAAAGATTTTTATGACAAGATCCCTGATCTCATTAACCGATATCTCAAGCCAGGTACGCTGTTTGGCTGTTCGGGCGGCGGCATTATAGGAAATGGGGAAGAAGCCGAACAACAGGCCGCATTCAGCATTACTTGCGCCAAATTACCTGGAGTTAAAATCCAACCCATATATTCTGAAACCAAAGAGTTACCTGATCAGGATACTTCTCCGTCCGTTTGGCGGGATTGGTTGAAAGTAAATATTGAAGACCAGCCCCATTTCGTTTTTCTTGCTGATCCTTTTTCTTTCCGCGGAGACGAGTTTCTTGCGGGTGTGGACTTCGCCTACCCGAATAGCAAAAAGGTAGGAGGGCTAGCCAGTGGCGCTCAGGCTTTGGGTGGCAACGCTCTTTATCTGGGAGATAAAATTTACAACAATGGTCTGATCGGAATAGCTTTGAGCGGCGATATAGAAGTCGACACCATTGTAGCTCAGGGTTGCCGTCCTATTGGTGAACCCATGAAAATCACCGAATGCCAGGATACCTTACTCAAATCCCTTGACGGTAAACCGACGTTGGAAGTATTGCAGGAACTCAACGAAACTCTTTCCGATGCCGACAAAAATCTTTTACAGACTTCCCTATTCCTTGGAATCGAGATGGACCCAATGAAAGACGATCCGCAACAGGGAGACTTCCTCATACGCAACCTGATGGGAGTCGATCGTGAAAGCGGTGCCCTGGCTATCGGTGCACTACTAAGAACAGGGCAACTTGTTCAGTTTCATCTTCGCGACAAAAAAATGTCTGCCGAAGACCTGGATGTGATGCTCACCCGCTATCTATCCCAAGGTAACGCAGAAAACGCCAGCGGCGCGTTATTGTTTTCTTGCCTGGGAAGAGGGAAATATCTTTACGGAGAAGAAAACCACGATACCAATATGTTCCGCAATAAACTTGGGGAAATTCCATTGGGAGGGTTCTTCTGCAATGGCGAAATAGGCCCGGTGGGGAATACAACCTTCCTGCATGGCTATACCAGCTCATTTGGCATTTTTAGAAAATCGAATCGCACATAATATCTAGAAAGGATAAAGCATGGCCGTCGAAGTAAATATATCAAGCACCCCAAACGAAAACGCAATGAAGTACACACTCAATTGCAACGCCCTCGAATCGGGACACAAAACTTACCCCAACCCCGAGGCCGCAGAAGAATCTCCCGTGGCTAAAGCACTGTTTGCGATTGATGGAGTGACCCAGGTCTTTTTGATGGCAGATTTCATCACCGTCACCAAAAAACCTGAATCCAACTGGGGCAATCTGGAGGCAGCAATTCTGGATGCAATTAAATCCTCCTACTAACGGGTGAAAGTCACAATACTGGGTTCAGGAACAGCCGTACCCTCTCTGCAACGCAATTCTTCCGGAGTTCTAATTCAAGATAACGAGGTCAACACTCTTGTTGATTTTGGTTATGGAAACCTGAAACAGCTCCTCAATCTCGGAATCACCTACCACGATATCGACCGTATATTTTTCACGCACAACCATCCCGACCATATGTGCGATCTCATCCCATTTTTGTTTGGAACCCGCTACCAGTTGGATCCAAGAAAAAAAGACCTGCAAATTATTGCCGGACCCGGATTCCAGGACTTCTTCGACAAACTCATGCAAGCTTTCAAACATTGGTTGAAACCCACCGAATATAAATTAAATATTTTAGAAGTTGATGAAGGTGTTTTCGAATTTGGGACAATGGAAGTTCAAGCGGCAAAGGTGAAACATATTGCAATGAGTCGGGGTTACCGATTTATAAATAACGAAGGAAAATCCGTCGCACTTTCTGGCGATACGGATTACTGTGAAGGCATGATCGAGTTAGGCAAGGGAACGGATTTGATGATACTGGAATGCGCCTGGCCCGATGAAGAAAAAACTGAAGGCCATTTAGGTCCGACCCTGGCAGGCAAACTGGCTGCTGAGGCAGGCTGTAAAAAACTCTGCCTCACTCACTTTTACCCACCTTGCGATTTAGAAAACATACGCAAAACAGTTCAGGATATTTACCAAGGAGAACTGGTATTGGCCCGCGACCTGATGCAATTTGAGCTTTGAAGTCAAAAAATTTATTTTTTTCCTTCACGTCGATCTTCAATCAGGTCCACCGTAAACATAAAAAGCTTGACCATCCCGATCATGGCAAAGATACCAAGAAGCATTTGTAGTAAAGGCGGTAAACCGAGAATAAATGCTTCGATCGACTTTAAAAGATTCTCCACAATAATTTCCTGTTAGAAAGATACAGAATAAACTTCTCGCCAGCATACCTAAGCAGAGCCCATTGCGCAATGGAAGTTCACTCATGCAACGGTGGACCTTAGGCAATAAAAATTTCTGTTTTTCCAGATTCGAGATTGATTTTTAAAATCCGGTGATTGTTGGTATCTGACACATACAACTGGTTTTTAAGTTCAAGCACTCCAGCGGGCTCCCACAACCGGGTGCAACTGGCATCATCACAGATAATTTCAACCGAGGCCTTGAGCGTGGTCACGCTCTGAGTCTTCAAGTCCAATACTTTTATTTTTTGATTGTAGGAATCGGCGATATAAACCTTGCCCTTTGAGTAATGCACCCCGAGAGGATGTTGCAATAAAGCCTGTTTGCCTTTCCCGTCGCAATCGCCAAAATCAAATAGTCCTTTTCCAATATAGGTGGCGATAAAACCAAATTCATCAAGGCGAACACTGCGAATGGCACTGGTTTCACTGTCTGCAAGAAATAATTTATTGTCACCCACCGAAAGACCCGAAGGCTGCGCAAACGCTCCAAAAAAACGTGGACCATCAATCAATGCCTCATTTCCGGTACCAGCAAAGGGTTGCGCGGTTCCTTCGTCTATATGAAGTACTCCAATCTGATGAGTCCCGGCGTTTGCAAAATAAAGCCACCCGTCTGCAAGCGAAACATCCCACGGAGAACTCAATGCAACTTCTTTGGCGTTGCCTCGATCTAACGAGGTTCCCTGTTTGCCCGTTCCCGCAACGGTTTCTACTTTTTCTTTTTTCAGGTTAATTTTTCTTAGTAGGTGATTCTCCGTATCGGCAACCCAGATAATTCCATCTTGGAAACAAAGTCCCTGCGGACGAAAGAACTCGGCCTCATTAAAAGCACCATCAATCTGCCCACTATTTCCAGAACCTATCCGACGCGTTATCTGACCTTCCCGATTCGCCGTGACAATCTGATTGTGGTTACTATCTGCAATAGCAAACTCTTTGTCCTCCAAGCTGTATGCAATTTTCCCCGGAAACGATAAAGTTGACCTGTCTGACTTTTTTGTAACCGCAAGCAAATCTCCCGCATTTCCATAAAGAGCGGATTTTGAGTCTTCAACCAATGCAGAAATTGTGGTCAAAAGTTTATCGGGATTGGGCTCACCCGAGACCTGTTCCAAAACATAGCCATCGAGTCCGATTAATACCAGGGTCGGCCAGGCACGGATGGCATAGTTTTTCCAAATGGTAAAATCCACATCCTGAACAACTGGGTGTTCGATCTGATAACGGTTAATAGCCTGCTCCAGATTTTCAGTATTTTTTTCCCCAGGAAATTTGGGACTATGCACCCCTATGACAACGACCGATTCTGGAAATGTATCTTCGATGCGTTTAAGTGTTGGAATAATATGAATGCAATTGATGCAACAATAAGTCCAGAAATCGAGGATTGTCAGCTTTCCCTTAAAATCAGTAAGATCGAGAGGGGCGCGGGTGTTAAACCAGGGCAGATCGTTGGCATTGAGTTTTGGAGCATGAATGAGGTGTTCCATAGCTTAAAATTTGATCATTCTAATCGGCAAAAATCGGCGCAAAAAAGGAGGGTTTTGCTTTTTTCTCCCTCCTAGGAATAATGGTATAATTGTCTATTCGTTGAAACACAAAAAGGGGTGTTTTCATGTTGTCGAAAGCTTTAACATACTTTGTCTCTTCCGTCTTCGTTGTTTTATTCTGCTATTCTAACCTTACCTGGGCAGCGCCCTTTAAAGATAATAATAACGGCACTGTAACCGACAAAAGCACTGGGTTAGTCTGGCAAAAAGGCGATTCCTTTCACGACCTGAAAAAAGGGCTGAACTGGTACGATGCCTTGGAATATATCACTTTAAAAAATTCCGAAAAATTTGCCGGACATGACGATTGGCGTTTGCCCTCATTAGCCGAATTAAACAACCTGTGGTCATCTTCAGGAAAAGTAAAAAGCAAAGATGAAGAAACTCTAGGATTATCGTCTGAGTTCCAGGGAGGAGGAAGCTATTATCTCTGGACGGGAGAAGAAAGAGGACTGGACCATGTCTGGTATTTCGGTCTCGGACAAAAAGAAAATTATTTCAATTTAAAAGATTTGGCAGATTTGGAACAAGGTGTAAAAATGGTTCGCCAACGTGACGCCCGCTAATACCCCTGCGGGCGTGGCCTACTAAAGTGAGTGGAAATGCTAGCGAACTGTAGTTAAAGGCCTTATAGTTTAGCTTGCTTGACTGGTATCGACCTATTCCCACCGGGCGTGGCCCGGAGCAGGAGTGAATGATGAAACCGAACAAAAATTCTTACGCTTTTGTATTCGCTTTACTGGTGGGATTTTACTGGACCGCCCCCACCGCTTTTTCTGAAGACAAACCTATGGACCACGGTTCAATGGGCCATGGCTCTATGGATCATGGCTCAATGGACCATGGCGATCATTCCAGTCCGCCGACGGCTTCGGGCGATGAATATCGTACAAAACCTGACGAAATGGATCATGGCTCTATGGACCATGGGCATATGGATCACGGTAAAAGCGATGGTAGTATTTTTCGTACTCCAGGAGCACATGGCGATATGGGAATGACAAAACCCGATAACCTGAGCGGCAAAGCTCTTTTAGCTCGGGGTCGCAATATATTTATGCATATGTGCGTTTTCTGCCATGGAGAAGATGGCAACGGCGGTGGAAAAGCAACAGAATATCTTTACCCTTGGCCGCGAGACTTCCGCAAAGGAATTTTTAAATTCCGCACCACTCCAACCGGAACCTTACCTCGCGATGAAGATCTGTATCGCACTATTGTAGAAGGGGTGCCCGGCACTTCCATGCCAGCCTGGAAAGATGCGCTGACCCCTGAAGACACCTGGGCGCTGATCAATCATATAAAAAACTTTTCGCCTCGATTTAAAAAAGAAGAACAAGGCGAAAAAATCATCCCCAAGACTCACCCCGATTCTTCGCCCGAATTAATCGCAAAAGGCAAAAAAGTTTTTGACGAAATGAAATGCAACCGGTGCCATGGAGATTCCTTGAAAGGCGATGGCGAATTGGCCGAGTCGCTGATGGATGCCTGGAAACATGCCGTATTTGTCCACGATATTACAAATCCGCAAGCTCTAAAGGGCGGTCATAAACCGGATGATATTTTCCGAACCATTTCTGCAGGTCTGGATGGAACGCCGATGCGGTCCTATATTGAAATCCCGGAAGAAGATCGCTGGGCCATGGTGCATTACATTCGCTCTAAATTCGTTAAGGAATTTAAAAAGGCAGAATTTGAAACCGATATTAGTTCTTTTCCTGTCGGTGTGGAACTGAGCACCGACCCGTTCAGCCCTGTCTGGGAAGGAGTAAAAACAACCAGCCTGGTATTGCGACCACTCTCTGCCCGTCGTGATGCCGTTGAAGTTATTAATGTCGCCTCTGTGAATAATGGCGAACAACTCGCTATTCGTATCAAATGGAGCGACCCCACTCATGACGCGTTTTCTGAATTGCATTCAGATATTTTTCGCGATGGTGTTGCCGTTCAGTTCGCATTAGGCGCAGTGACCCTTCACACTCATGGTCACAACGAACCGTTTTTTGGAATGGGCAACCGCAACAAACCGGTGAACATTTGGCATTGGAAAGCCGGACTGGAAGAAGCCCTTGAGGCAGAAGACGATCTCGAGTATGCCGGTGGAGGTGTCGATATGGATGCACTGATCTATGGGGGCATCATGTCTAATCCGGTTTCAAAATTGAACGCAACGGGAGAAAATCCTGTTGAAGAATTGAATGCAGAAGGTTTTGGCACCGTCACTCCACAACCCCCAGAAAACCAGAATGTCGATGGCGCAGGTGAATGGAAGGATGGAACCTGGACGGTTGTCTTTCTTCGTGATATGCCTAAAACAGGAAAATGGGATGTGGATTTTGCCAAACGTATCGACCCTGCCCTGATGGCTTTTGCAGTCTGGGACGGGGTCAAAGAGGATAGAAACGGCCGCAAAGTCATCAGCGTTTGGCAACGGTTCAATATCATCAAACCAAAATAGATAACATCCCTTGATAATTCGAAATCGTTTTTTCATGATCGGGAGTTTGTTCCTGATCTGCTGCCTGCCCACTTCTCTTTTCGCAGAAGAAAAAATAGGTTTAGGGGAATTAGATAGATTAATAAAAATCCATAAACCGCAAAAACCTGTTGAAGGTTTTGATGCAACCGTTGGACCTCAAAAAAGTGTTCAACTTCTTGAAGAAGGTGGACCGACCCTTTTCTCCATTCCCGGATTTAAAGCTTACGGTTGCAGTGAATGCCATCAAGCGAATGACTTGCTGGATCTTTCAGCAAACCGAATGCGGCAAACGCTTAAGCGTTTGCATTCCATTTTCCCAGATCTTCCTCCGGCACCATTAAAACAATTTATCATCCAATCCTGGTCCGGCGAACTGTTACAACCCTGGCAGTTTGCCCACACCACTTTTAATACAATACGTTTTTCTCCGGCATCTATATTGATAGACAGTCATGTCTATGGCAACGCAACGCATCTTCACGAAACGCTTCATTTAACACAACCGTTTATAGGTGCGGCCAATGAGCTGGAAGCTTATGGGCTAAACATCCGGTCTGATCCGCGATTTTTATTTTTAAACCATCCCTATTTTTCCAGTACCGTCACTGCCTTTTATATGCCTGAGTTTCCAGATGCTCTGAGTCGTTTCTATGCCCGACCCGAAATTGAGGAATTGAATGTTCCCAAGGAAGTGCAATTATTCATAATGCCTTTTGACGAAGAAAGTCTTTTAAAACTTTCTGGCGCCATAAATAAAATGGAACCGCTTTTAAAAGAAGTAGAACGGTTGAACCGAAAATTTCCAACTGAAGCGGCTTATCTGGGTGAACAGACACGAGCCATGTCTCTGCTCCTGGACATCGCCGCTGCAAAACTATTACCTCTACCCAACCTTGAGGAATTTGAAAGCGAACGTGAAGAAGCCTTCTCCATTCTTGCGCAACAATTCAATAAACTGGACAATACAAGATTAGGTTACCGAATTGATCGAAGGTTCGAAGCTTTAATGATCCTCACCTATAAAATGAAAATCAAAGACCCACAAATTCGTCTGGCCCTCTATTTCCATTTTTTAAAAGATCGATATATTGGACCGGATGGAGAAGTGAATTTGAAAGTTGTGGACGAAGAGGATTTGAAGAAGTTTGTCGAAGAAAAGCGGGTTCAAATCACCCGTTTTATGAAATCAAAAAACTTCACTGAGATCGAACGCCAAGGCGCAAAAGAACTCTTGCAAAAAATAGCACCCTAACTGGTGGGGAAGTTTTACTATGGTAAAAGGCTAATAGGCTGAGATTGCCGGACGAGCACCGACCTACCACCAGCGGCGGTTCGCCGCTATAGTTTGCTTGCGGGAGTAACGAGTGCCGGGCCTTTGACATGGTCTTCAAGCGTTTCAGCTTGTACCTTGTCTTGAAGTTTCATCAGCGCGTCAATGACCATTTCCGGTCGTGGCGGACAACCTGGAATATAAACATCTACCGGAATCAACGTATCGATT